>NZ_VDHB01000034.1:0-57963 GCF_006227735.1 Testudinibacter sp. 'clade 2' | reverse complement strand
TAATCCGCCCCTACTTTTATAATATCACTCGTGTATTTTAATCTTTGCCAGCAGTCTGAGCAGGATTATAGCAAATCCTGCTATGAATTAGTCATTTTTCAGATAAATGGTGGCATTCACCTGAATTTTCAAGTCAGCTAAACCGCTTTCCACCTGCATGCTCGGTGCTTCGGAGGAAGAGAAAACCGCTTTGCGTTCATAATAAACCGGTTGGTTATCTACCCCCAGATCGCTCGGACTGCCTAGATCCAGATTAGCAATTTGGTAACCCTTGGTTTGTAGATTTTGGCTGATCAGTTCGGCTTTTTGTTTAAATGCCTGCAATGCTTCTTCCGTCATCTGTTTTTCTAAGCTTTGTTTTTTCTGGTCTGAGAGCGTAAAGCGGATATTTTGTACCGCCAATTGCTCGCTGACGCTGGCGATCAGATCGGAAAGTGCGGTAAAGTCTTGGCTTTCCAAGGTGATTTCGCCGTAATCAATCCAACCGCTCGGTTTACCTTGTTTATCATAACTGATATTGGTACGGCGGTTGGTCATGCCTGTTTGAATTTGGCGTTTTTTGGCTTCTTCAACCACGAGATTGAGTTTTTGAGTGACAATCGGACTGACCTCTTTTAAGGTTTTACCGGATTGCTGGGCATAAAGCACCACTTGCATCATATCGCGTTCTACTTGGCGTGACACTTGCACTGAAAAACTGACCTGTTGTTCTGGCTTGGTCGATTCAGCAGCTTGTGCCGGCAGCGCGCTGACCAGCAATAAAATGCCGGAAGTGATAAACCCTTTAACTCTTTTCATATTGATTTCCTTAATAAAAATAGCATATTGTTAAACCTGCAGCCAAAACGTCACCGGACCGTCATTGATTAAGCTGACTTGCATCTCTGCAGCAAATCTTCCGCATGCGGTGTTGATCTGCTGGCTACACTGTTGACTGAAATAATCATACAGCTGTTCCGCCAGCTGTGGCGATGCACCGTTAGAAAAACTGGGGCGCAAGCCTTTGTTGGTATCCGCTGCCAATGTAAACTGAGACACCACTAACACGCTTCCGTTCGCTTGCTTGACATTTAAATTCATTTTACCGTCTTGATCGGCAAACACTCGATAAGCCAATACTTTGTCCAATAAGCGTTTGGCTTTTTCGCTATTGTCGTCTTTTTCCACGCCGAGCAGCACCAGCAAACCGCACTTTATCTCACCAATGGTTTGTCCTTCAATGCTGACTGAAGCTTGTTTAACTCTTTGAATCAATGCGATCATTTTTTTGTTGTTCTCCGTTATCAGGTGCAGTTTGCGTAGCAATTTTTTGTGTTAAACGTTGCAACTCTTCGGATAGTTTTTGTTGTTTATTTTGCGACTCTTTATGCAAGTCCAATTGCCCGGTGTGGACCAAATGGAAATCTTCCAGCACTGCTGTCAATTGCGCCCCCAGTAACACAAAAGTCCAACTCAATTGAATCCACAGCAGCAGAATCGGCAGCGTCGCTAAGGCGCCATAAATCAGTTGGTAAGACGGAAAGGCAGTCATGTACCAAGTGAATCCTTTTTTGCCAAGAGTAAAAAAGATGGCGGCAACTAACGCACCGATCATCGCATAACGCAGATTAACTTTGGTGTTCGGTACCACGGTATAAATCAGGGTAAAAGCAAGCCAAGTCAAGACAAACGGCACCAGACTGAGCAATTTGGTGCCGAAAGACATCACCGTTTGATGGCTAAAAAATTGAATAGAAAAAATGTAAGAACTGACAATCAGACTGACCGCGAGGAACAGCGGGCCAAGGGTTAAAATCATCCAATATATTGCAAAAGAAAACAACGGCGTGCGCGAATTGGTGTTCGGCCAAATATCATTCAACGTGCGGTCGATGGAAGAGATCAACATCAACGCTACCACGATCAAACCGATCACGCCGATACCGCTCATTTTTTTCGAGTTGGCGACAAATTCGTTTAAATATTGTTGCAGCACGCCACCGGTTTCCGGTGCAAAATTGTCAAAAATCAGACTTTGTATTTGCCCGCTGACTTCGTTAAACACCGGAAAGGCAGCAAAAATCGCCAACACCACCATCATCAACGGCACTAGCGCCAGCATGGTACTGTAAGTCAAATAGCCCGCCGCCATATTCAGTTTGTTTTCATTAAAGCGGTGCCAAAATAGTTTGAGAAAAATCAATAGTTGTGAAAAAAAACGTATCATTATTTGATCCTTGTGTCAGCTTGCCAGCCAGTTGCGCAACATCTGCTCCCCGTGTTCAGTGATAAAGGATTCAGGGTGAAATTGCACCCCAAAAATCGGCAAAGTGCGGTGCTGCATCGCCATCAACGTGCCGTCTTGATCGACAGCCGTTGCTTGCAGGCATGGCGGCAAATTTTTAATTGCCCACGAATGGTAAAGCCCTATCTTAAAGGATTGTGGCAGGTTTTTAAACAGTAAGCTGTCGTCAGTTTGCCGCAATACCGCACTTCGCCCATGTCGAATCTGCGCCAAATTGTACAACTCGCCACCAAAAAACTGGCATAGGGTCTGATGTCCCAAGCACACCCCAAGTATCGATTTTTGCTGATGATAGCGGTGTAAAACTTCAAATAATTGCGGATATACCGACGGCACATCCGGCCCCGGTGAGATTAAAAGATGGCTGAAATCGGCCACCCGATCCAAATCCACGTTTTCGGTATCACACACCTGCATCTCCAGTCCCTCAATCCGCCGCAGCAAATCGACCAGATTATAGGTGAAAGAGTCATGGTTGTTGATGATCAGTAGCATGCTTATCCTTTTGTTTTCACTTCCCAAGCCCCGTTTTTTTTGGCACCGTGAAAGGTGAGTTTGCCTTGCTGTTTTAGTTTGGCTACCGCACGTTCGACCGCACTTGATGAGCGGTTAATCTGCTTGGCGACTTCGGATAGGGTTAGGTTGGGATTCTGTTGCAATAATAGAAGAATTTTTTCAGGCGTTTTTACCTGTATTTCTACCAGCGTTTTTTCCTGCATTTTCATCGGTATTGCTTCGGTGAGGATCGCTTGTTGTAGTGCAGATTGCAATGTATCCAGTAAAAATTCAATAAATGCCGAACAATCCGCTGTAAGAGCGGCTTGATTGAGAAGGCGATAATATTCTGGTTGATGATGCTTAATCATAGTTTCAACCGGTAAATAAGCCAATAATGGATGCCAACGGCTTAAAATAAGGGTTTGCCATAAACGCCCGATGCGTCCGTTGCCATCGCTAAACGGATGGATAAACTCCAATTCATAATGGAAGGCAGTGGATGCAATGAGCGGGTGGGCATCGGTATTGGCAAGCCACGCTAAGAGCTGCGCCATTAAGCGAGGGACTTGAGTCACCGGTGGTGCCATATGTACCAATTTTTCACCGCGATAAATACCGACACCCTGGTTACGCCATTGGCCAGCATCAGTAATCAGTCCATACATTAACATACAGTGTGCTTCTAATAAGTCCTCTGCACGATAGGGTTGCCAGTGCGGCATGGCTTCATAAGCCGCAAAAGCATTGTGTACTTCCTGAATTTCTTTTGCAGTGCCTAGCACAGTTTTCCCTTCGATTACCGCAGTTACTTGTTCTAAGGTTAGCGTGTTATGCTCAACGGCCAGAGAAGCTTGTATCGTTCTGATGCGATTTTCTCGGCGTAGTATCGGTACTAAGCCGTTAGGATTGCCCGCTGACCAGCGTCCCAGTAATTCAGAAATAGATGCCACTAGGCTTATCATTTTGTGGGTTAACTGAAATGGCGGAGAGTAGGGCATCCGATATCCTTAGGGTCTGTTGTTTAATTTTATCTTCGATTTGTGTTTTGGCAGCACCATTTTATCCATAAATTTAAATAACTGCCAACCGCACGTTGTGTTTACTCAATCCCAACCAGCTTATGAGTTTGTAAACTCAGTTGCCATTTAGGGCGTTTGCCCGACAATGATTCGGGACGTTGGTTGAGTTCGCCCAGTTTGCGAATGGTATCCAGCAAATTCATCTCGCCCTGTTGTTCGCAGGGGGAGAGGTAGTAGTGATCGGCTTGCACCTGTTGTTCAAGCTGTTGGCAGAACGGCAGAATATCGCCGTCGTTGACGATCCGCACTTCGTGTGCGAACGGGATACCACGTTGCTGATATTTGTGGTGATACAGCCGTTTCGGGCTGGTGGCGATGTAGTCGATTTGCGGCGGAATTGGTTTTAAGCCGTTGGTTTCGATTGCCAGAAAATAGCCGTCTGCTTTGAGTTGATCGAGTAGTGCCGAGAGCCTAGGCTGAATTGTCGGTTCGCCGCCGGTGATGATGATGTTTTTCGCGGTGTATGACCGCACTTTTTGTATAATCTGGTTCAACGTCCACCGTGTAAAGCGATTGTAGTCGGTGTCACACCACGGGCAGGCGAGGTTGCATTTGCCGAAGCGGATAAAAATGCTCGGCATGCCGGTGTTGAAGCCTTCCCCTTGCAGACTTTCAAAGATTTCAACAATATTGTAGTGAATTTCGCTGCTCATTTGGTGTCCGTTATTGGTTACAAGAGTATTCACAAAATGAAGTCGGCGTTTCCCACAAACGCACAGCAGAAATTGGCAAACCCGCTTGTTGTAGCCGTTGGAAAATAAATTGCGACATTAATTCGGCGGTGGTGCGGTAGGGGAGGGCAAACACTTTGGAATCCAATTCTTGCAATAAGCGGGCAACTTTGCTTTCTTTTTCGCTATTTTCATCGAAGATAAATGCATGATCCATCGGTTTGATGATCAGCTCATTTACCGTATTTTTCAGATCACTGTAGTCCATCACCATACCGCACTTTGCCGGATCGGTCAGTAGCGGTGCACAGAGTTCAATTTGCAGTTTATAGGTGTGTCCGTGCAGATTCTTGCATTTGCCGTCGTGTCCGTCGAGCATATGCGCCATGTCGAAACTGAATTCTTTGCTGATTTTAAACATTTTGTGCCTCTTTTTCTGCCAAGTATTCGTTCAAACCTTTTTCGCGCAGTTTGCAGCTCGGGCATTTGTGACAACCGCCTTCGACGCCGAGGTAGCAGGTGTGGGTGTGTCGTTGCACATAATCTAAGCCGTCCAATTGATCGGCAAGCGCCCAGGTCTGTTTTTTATCCAGATACATCAGCGGGGTTTGGATATTAAAGTTGTAATCCATTGCCAGATTGAGGGTGACGTTCATCGATTTGATAAACACATCACGGCAGTCGGGATAACCGCTGAAATCGGTTTCGCATACGCCGGTGATGATGTCGTGAATGCCTTGTCCTTTGGCATAAATGGCAGCGTACAACAGAAACAGGGCATTGCGTCCATCGACAAAGGTGTTTGGCATTTCGTCGGCATTTTGGCTGATGACCGCACTTTGATCCATCAGGGCGTTAGTCGTGATGGCTTTGATGACGCTGGTGTCGATCAAGGTTTGTTTTACGCCGAGATCCTGTGCGATCCATTGCGCTTTTTCCAGTTCAATGGCGTGGCGTTGTCCGTATTGAAAGGTCACGGCTTCGACATTTTCTCTGCCGTAGTAGTGAATTGCCTGTAGCAGGCAGGTGGTGGAATCTTGTCCGCCGGAGAAGATCACCAGCGCTTTTTTGGTGTTATTTTGCATAATTTGTCCTAGTTTTTTTGCGTGGGAGGGTTACGAACCACGGTGGTTAAAGGCTGGGCATTTTACAGGATTTTATGCGGGAAGCATACTGCACTTTGGTTTTATATCTTTTATTTTAAATTTAACCATCGGATTTCGCCGATGGCGACTTACTTTTCTTTGCTTCGCCAAAGAAAAGATAAGCAAAAGAAAGGCGCCCCCAATTGTAGTGCTGATCTTCGCCTTTGCTAATTTCTACGCTCAATTTGTAAACTCGCTACGCTCAAACACGACAAATTGAGCTTGAAATCTTCACGCAAACGCTCAGGCACTCCAGATGGGGAATTGAAAACCAACCGCACCGCACTTTCATTTTTCTTTTCTGCTTTTAAAACCTCGTACTTTGCGACGTGTTTTTCGGGTTCCCTTGTGAACTGCCTGAGCGTGTGTGAAATTTGTAGGGAAATTTTTCTTTTGTTTGAGGAGCGAAGCGACGAGTCTTAAAAATTTTCCGTTAAGCAAATTCACACTAAGCGAAGATCAGCAGTTCAGTAGGGTGAGCTTGCGAGTAAAAGTATGGTCGTCGAGGCGAAAAAGCGATAGTGATAAAAAAAGCAAATCGTCATCGGCGAAACCCGATAGCGTTATTCGGCTTTCTCGTGTGGTAAAACCAAATTGAGCGTGAGTGCTAATAATGAACCGACGGTGATGCCGGAGCCGAAAATCTCTTTTACGAACGACGGCAGTTTGTCCAGAATTTCCGGGCGGGTGGTGACGGCTAGACCACAGCCGATGGAGATGGCGATAATCAAACCGTTGCGTTTGTTGCGCTCGACCTTATCCAACATCTGAATCCCGGCAGCGATGATCATCGCAAACATCATCAAGCCCGCGCCGCCTAATACCGGCAGCGGAATAGAGACAATCAGCGCCCCGAAAATCGGGAATAGTCCGGCAAGTACCAGCAATGCGCCAGTAATGGTTACCACATAACGGCTGGCAACACCGGTCAGTGAAATCACGCCGATATTTTGTGAAAAAGACGAAAACGGGGTGGTAGACATCACCGCAGCCAGCGCCGAGCCCAGACCATCGCACAGCACCCCGCCACGCAGGTGTTTGCCGCTGATTTCTGTTTGGGTGGCGTTGCCGAGTGCTAAAAAGTTACCGCTGGATTCGACAATCGTCACCAAATAGGCAATGCTCATGCCGATAATGCCTGAAATCGGGAACGCCAACCCGAAATGCAACGGTTGCGGCAGGGCAAATGCCTCGGCCTGCTGCACACCGCTGAAATCGATCCAACCGAGCAAAAGTGCGGTAATGTAACCGGTAAACATACCGATCACAATCGCCGCTGTCGAGAAGATGCCCTTGCCCCATTGCACCAGAATCACCACGATAGTTAACACAAAAAATGCCATCGCCAGATTTTGCGGCGAAGCGTACTGCTCATCACCACGTTGCCCACCGGCAAACCAATCGACTGCCACCGGAATCAAACTCAAGCCAATCATCATCACGACAGTTCCGGTGACCACCGGCGGAAACAGTTTGCGAATGGTCGGCATAAAGAAACTGCCGATAATCATCACCAATGAGCCGACCAGTGACGCCCCTAAAATCCCGGCAACCCCGTCTTGACTGAAACCAATCGCCAAGGCGGCGGCAACAAAGGTGAAACTGGTGCCCATCACACTGGGCAAACGGATGCCGATCGGGCCGATGCCTTGGCATTGAATCATGGTGACCACACCGGAAATCAGCAGTGCCGCATTGACCAAAATAATGGTGTCACTGCTCGGCAGTTGCAGCACATTGCCGATCACCAACGGCACGGCGATAATCCCACCCAGCGCCGCCAGCAAATGCTGTGCTCCCAACAACAGACTTAACAAAAAGGGTGGTTTGTCTTCAACGGAGTAGAGTAGTTTGTTCATTTATAGATTACCTTAGGTTGTTAATAAAAAATTTTCTGAGTTTGTTATTTCGTTTAGTAGTTTAGCGCATTAACTGTATCGTACTTTTATTAATAAAGTACGGTTTAAAACCTTGTACGCTACGGCGTGTTTTCGGTTCCCTAATGAACTGCCTGAGCGGGTGTGAAATTTGTAGGGAAATTTTTTTGTTTGAGCGTAGCGAGTCTGCCCGCATAGCGGGCGAATTAAAAATTTTCCGTTAAGCAAATTCACACTGAGTGAAGATCAGCAGTTCAATAGGGTGTGTTTATTCGCTTCGCTCACCCTTCGGGCTGTTGCCAAAGGCAACATGCAAACGCAATCGTTTGTCTTTTGCCAACTTTCTTTGCACAAGCAAAGAAAGTTGGGCGCCGTTGGGCGAAACAGCGATAGTTAAACGTCAAATAATAGATAAAAGACCAAGCAAGATCAACAGACCCTACTATCGGCGAAAATAGATAAAAAAATACCAACTGTAAAAACAATTGGTATTCACAGTGCGGTCTGGTTATTCGTCGATATAGCCCAAACTACGCAGCGCACGTTCGTCGTCCGCCCAGCCGGATTTAACTTTCACCCACAGTTCCAGATGGACTTTATTATCAAACAGTTTTTCCATGTCGGCACGGGCTTCGATACCAATGGTTTTAATCTTCTGCCCCTGATGACCGATGACCATCTTTTTCTGCCCTTCACGCTCCACCAAAATCAAACCGTTGATCTCATAAGTGCCGCGCTCGTTGGTTTTAAACTGCTCGATTTCCACCGTCACCGAATACGGTAACTCTTCCCCCATAAAGCGCATCAATTTCTCGCGAATAATTTCGGATGCCATAAACCGCTCGGAACGATCGGTAATATGATCTTCCGGGAAATGGTGGATGCCGGGACGCAGTGATTGCTGTACAATTTTTTTCAGCTGGTGCACATTGTTGCCACGTTGGGCTGAAATTGGCACCGTAGCTTTAAACTCAAAGCGCTTATTCAGTTCGGTGATAAACGGCAGCATCTCGTCTTTATTTTTGACATTATCAATTTTATTGATCACCAGAATCACCGGCGCTTTGGCGGCACGCAGTTTATTCAGCACCATCTCGTCATCGTCGGTCCAATGAGTACCGTCTACCACGAAGAAAATCAGATCGACATCACCGATCGCACTGCTGGCGGCTTTGTTCATCAAACGGTTGATCGCCCGTTTTTCCTCAATATGCAGCCCCGGTGTATCCACATAAATCGCCTGATAAGCGCCGTCGGTATCAATGCCGACAATGCGGTGGCGGGTGGTTTGCGCTTTGCGTGAGGTGATCGAAATTTTTTGGCCTAACAATTTATTCAACAGTGTCGATTTGCCCACATTCGGGCGACCGACAATCGCAATAAAGCCGCAATAGGTTTGTGGAATTTCATCGGTTGTTTTTGTAGTTGTGTCTGGGATTAGCTCGCTCATAAAGTTGCCTATTGGGTTAAATTAAGTTGTTTCAGAATGGCTTCGGCGGCCGATTGTTCAGCCTTGCGACGGCTTTGTCCTTGCCCGACCACGACTTTATCCAGGCTGCTGACCCGACATTCGACTTTAAACAGTTGTTTGTGCGCTTCCCCTTGAATATCAATCACTTCATATTCCGGCAGCGGTTGACGGTTGCCTTGCAGGTACTCCTGCAACCGGGTTTTCGGGTCTTTTTGATTGTCGCCCGGTTTAATCTCTGCCAGGAAGGTTTTATACCAGTTGCGCACCACCGGCATAATGTTTTCCAAGCCGCGATCCAGATACATTGCGCCGATGATGGCTTCCACGCCGTCAGACAAAATCGAATCGCGACGGTAGCCACCGCTCTTTAATTCGCCTTGTCCTAAGCGCAGGTAATCGCCCAGCCCGAATTCCCGTGCCAAAATCGCCAGCGTCTTTTCGCGTACCAACGTGGCACGCATCCGACTGAGATCGCCCTCATCCACTTTTTCAAACTGTTTAAACAACGCTTCGCCAATAATAAAATTCAGAATCGAATCGCCTAAAAATTCCAACCGTTCGTTGTGCTTACTGTCGGCGCTGCGGTGGGTCAGCGCCTGTTTCAATAAATCGGTTCGTTGAAATTGATAACCGATTTTACGTTGTAATCTATCGAGATCTTGCATAGTTTTGCCTAAGGGATTCTACTGAACAGGCGTTCGGTGCGGATACCGGTCGGCCATTCGTTGGCTTTTTTATCGAGGCTCAACCAGATCCAGCTGGCTTTGCCGACCAGTGCTTTTTCCGGCACAAAGCCCCAGAAACGGCTGTCATCACTGTTGTCACGGTTGTCGCCCATCATAAAATATTCGCCTTCCGGCACCGTCCATTCACCCGGTGGATTGCCAGCCTGTTTGTAATAAGCGGCATCATAATAGAAACGTACCGGGTTGAGTAGAATTTGATGCGTTACTGCCCCTTTTTCGGTCATTTCGATTTGTGCATTGCCGTGATAGAAAAAGTCCGGGTTGGCTTTGGCATCGCTGTATTGGTAAGTTTCCGGCGCACAAACGGCAGAACCGCACTTGGCCGGGGTGACGGTCAGTGTGCCGTTGGCTTGATCATATTTGATATGATCACCGGGCAGTCCGACAACACGTTTAATATAATCCACATTGGGTTGCGGTGGGGCTTTAAACACCACGACATCGCCCCTCTTCGGTTCACCGACAGGGATCAAGGTATTTTGCAAAATAGGATCTTTAATGCCGTAAGCGTATTTTTCCACCACCACAAAATCGCCGATACGCAGGCTCGGCTCCATTGAGCCGGACGGAATCTGAAACGGTTCGAACAGGAAAGAGCGCACCAACAACACAATCGCCAGCACCGGAAATAAGGAGGCGATAAATTCGCTGCCTTCCGAAATCGGCTCGACTCGCGCCCGTTCTTCTTCGCTTAAGCTTTTGCCGCTGCGTTGCTCCAGCCGTGCGATTTGGCGTTGGCGTTTCGGTTCGGCAGAAAAACGGTTATAGCACCACGTTGCCCCGGCGATCAGAGTGAAGATAATCAATAGAATTGAAAAGGTATTTGGCAGTGCTAAATTGTCCAATACTTTCCATAAAATATAACCGCTGACTAACAGAATCGGCAGAAAAAATTTCGACATTAGCTTTCCTTATTTGTCTTTGCCAACATGTAAAATGGCTAAAAACGCCTCTTGCGGCACTTCTACGTTGCCCAATGACTTCATGCGCTTTTTACCCTCTTTTTGTTTCTGCAACAGCTTTTTCTTACGGCTGACGTCACCACCGTAACACTTCGCCAACACGTTTTTACGCAGCTGTTTCACCGTGGAACGGGCAATAATATGGTTGCCGATGGCCGCTTGAATCGCAATATCAAATTGCTGGCGCGGAATCAGCTCTTTCATTTTTTCCACCAATTCACGCCCGCGATACGGTGCGTTGTCTTTGTGCACGATTAACGCCAACGCATCGACCCGCTCGCTGTTGATCATAATATCGACCCGCACCATGTTCGCTGCTTGGAAACGTTTGAAGCTGTAATCCAACGAAGCGTAACCGCGCGAGGTTGATTTCAGGCGGTCGAAGAAATCCAACACCACTTCGCCCAGCGGAATTTCATAGGTCAATGCCACTTGGTTGCCGTGATACACCATATTGGTTTGCACACCGCGCTTTTCGATACACAGCGTGATTACATTGCCCAGATATTGCTGTGGCAACAGCATATTACACTCGGCAATCGGCTCGCGGATTTCGGCGATATTGTTCAACGGCGGCAGTTTTGCCGGGCTGTCGATATGTTCAAGCGTGCCGTCGTTCAATTCGACTTCATACACGACCGTCGGTGCGGTGGTGATCAAATCCAGATCATATTCCCGTTCTAACCGCTCTTGGATAATCTCCATATGCAGCAAGCCCAAGAAACCACAGCGGAAGCCGAAGCCAAGTGCGGTCGAGTTTTCTGGCTCGTAGAACAACGAGGCGTCGTTCAGGCTCAGTTTGCCCAAGGCATCACGGAAGGCTTCGTAATCGTCGGAGCTGATCGGGAATAGCCCGGCGTACACTTGTGGTTTGACTTTTTTGAAGCCGGGCAGTGGCTTGTCAGCGGATTTGTGTTGCAAGGTTAAGGTATCGCCGACCGGCGCACCCAGAATATCTTTGATGCCGCATACGATCCAACCCACTTCACCGCACTTCAGTTCGGTGGTATCAACCTGTTTCGGGGTGAAAATCCCCAAACGATCAACGCCGTAGGAGATGCCGGTGCTCATCACTTTGATTTTATCGTTTTTCTTCAACGTGCCGTTTTTGATCCGCACCAACGAGACCACGCCCAAGTAGTTGTCAAACCAGGAATCGATAATCAGCGCTTGCAGCGGAGCGTCTGGATCACCCTCCGGTGGTGGGATTTCTTTAACGATCACTTCCAATACGTCTTCGATGCCTACGCCGGTTTTGGCCGAACAGCGCACCGCATCGGCGGCTTCGATGCCGACAATGTCTTCGATCTCTTCCGCCACCCGTTCCGGATCGGCGGCAGGCAGGTCAATTTTATTCAGAATCGGCACCACGTTAAGATCCATGTCCAAGGCGGTGTAGCAGTTTGCCAGGGTTTGCGCTTCCACGCCCTGTCCGGCATCGACCACCAACAACGCCCCTTCGCAGGCAGCGAGCGAACGCGAAACCTCATAGGAAAAGTCCACATGTCCCGGGGTGTCGATAAAGTTCAGTTGATAGGTTTGGCCGTCTTTGGCTTGATAATTCAGGGTGACACTTTGTGCTTTAATCGTGATCCCACGTTCACGCTCCAGATCCATCGAATCCAGAACCTGTTCCGCCATTTCACGATCACTCAAGCCGCCACAGGTTTGAATCAAGCGGTCGGACAGGGTCGATTTGCCGTGGTCGATATGGGCGATAATGGAAAAGTTACGAATATTTTTCATCTAAAAAGGGTTCTCTATGCCAATTTTTATTCACAAATTAATTGACGGATTGTACCTGAATATTGGCTTGGGTGCTATAGACGTGATATTGTAAAACAGCATTATTCAATCAAGCAGAGCATGTTTATTGTTTTAATATCTTCGCTTTGGAAACGGGGCTGGACATTGCAGGTGAAATCATGGCGCTCAAGATCAACAGATCCTAGAGGTTACGTAAAGAGATAAGCGAAATGGCAAAAAAATTAACGCAAAAACAGCAGGAATTATTATCAAATTTATCAGCAGAAACCTTGCTAGATTTAGTGAAAACCTTGATGTCAAGTAATGACATGGTCAATAACTATGTTGTGCGGGAATATTTATCCAGCAAGGCGGATGCCGTGAAAGCGATTGAACGAGAATATCGCAAGCGGGCACGCCGACGTCCTGTTTATGATTATTGGCAATCGCATACTTTTTTTATTGAATTGGCGCAGGATATTGGCGAGCCCTTATTCCAGTTGTCCGCGCAGGAGCCTGATGCGGTATTCAAATTGATTCGTACGCTGTTACAAGATGTGGAACGGCTCTTTGAGGCGCACGATACTTCTTCCGGCAGCTGGTTTGAATATGTTTCGGTCTTACATCAGACCTGGTTAAAAGCCGCCGGTTTATTGTTTAAGCAACAAAAGTTACCTAATCTCGGTCGACATTATGTTGAGTTATATGATAGTGATGATCATTTTGAAGCCTCTGTGCTGACAGATGATCTTCATTTATTGGGACATCAGGCATTGCAAGTGATTCGAGACTATCTCTGTTTGCTTGACGGTGAGGAACGCTATCGAAATGAAGCGATAGTCATCAGTATTGCATTAAAGGATCTGGATTTTCTTGCACAACATTATCGAACCCAGCGTTTTACCAACACACCAAGTTTGTTGAAATATGCCGAGCTGCTGATTGACGAGTTGCTGCTTGACCAGGCAGTTGAGGTATTAACGTTTTGCAATGATAGCAATCAGTTTAATAGGGGTGAACAAGAGCAAGGTAATCGATTATTGTTGCGTGTCTACCAAGAAGAAGGAAACACAGCAGAGGCAAAAGCCTTATGCCGAGCCTGTTTTGCCAAAACGGCCAGCGTTTTTTATTATACCGAATACCTTAAACTGGCGCCGCAGCAAAGTGAAGCCGAGCGGCAGGATTTTCTGCAATTGGCAAAAACGCATGGCGAAGGCCACTATATTAAACTGCTGCTGGAGCTGGGGGAGGGCAAGGTATTGGATCAGCTGTTATTGGAATTACAAACTCAGCAAGCGGATAGCTGGTACGAACAATATAAATCTCAGTTATCGGTCTCATTGCTCCGCCGTGAAACCAGCAAGCTGGCAAAATTAGGTTTTGCCGTTTCAGCGGTTATTTTACGCCGAGTATTGGTCGCCAGTGTGCTAAAAAATGCGCTGAGTCAATACTACCAATATGCCGTTTCAGATTTGAAAAAATCCTTTGATTATGCCAAAGCCTTACCAGCGGATTCAACGCTGGAGAGCCAGCAGGCGTTTTTGCAACGAATTTATGCACAACATTATCGCAAATACAGTTTTTGGCAGCGTTGCCTTGAGACACTGCCGCAAATCGATCATATGCTGACGAAATCGGCTTAAAACTGCGGTTTGTCAAAATATAAACAAAGATCAACAGACCCTAAGGGGAGAGGATGAAGTTATTTATTTATCAACACTGTCCGTTTTGTGTCAAAGCGGCGATGATTTTTGGTTTGAAAAACATGGCGGTGGAAAAAGTGGTACTGCTGGAAGACGATATTGCAACGCCAACGCAGATGGTCGGGCGCAAAGTAGTGCCGATTCTGCAAAAAGCCGACGGCAGTTTTATGCCGGAAAGCATGGATATTGTGCGCTATATCGATCAACTGGACGGTAAACCGCACTTGAGCGGTGCAACCAATCCGGCGATTAGCGACTGGTTGGATACGGTGAAAAATTTGGTTTCAGGGTTGATTATCCCGCGTTTCGCCCAAGCGCCGTTTGCCGAAATTGCAACCGCAGCAGCAAGAGAACGCTATATCCAGCGTATGACCAATTGGGTCGGTGATCTTGATCAACTGCTTGCCGACACGCCGTTATATTTACAACAACTGCAACCGCACTTGGACACATTAGCCACGTTAATTCAAAGCCAAAGTGCGGTCAACGGCACGCTGTCGGAAGATGATATTCACCTGTTCCCAACATTGCGTTCCTTAACCATTGTTAAGGATTTAGCGTTGCCGGAAAAAGTACGGGCTTATGTGGAAACCATGGCGCAGCGGAGCAAGGTTGAATTGCTTTATGCGATAGCAATTTAGTTTGGCAACTCAAAGTGCGGTTTGAAAATATCTAAACCTCGCTATTCAATCCAATAGCCTTTTACCCGATTTTGGCGGGCATCAAGTTTGCGTTGTGTACGCAGATATTGGCGAATGATTTTAGCTGCGTGGTGCTCAAATGCTCCCCAAACCGCATCAATTTGTGGAATAGTTTCTAAAATTTGGAGCAGGTTATCGGCACAGTTTGAGTAATGAATATGATGAATTTGGCTATTTTCGGGGAGCTGACTATTATTTAGGTAGTCTTGGTCTTCGATTTGATGGGTAATGCTAATTACTGTTGGCGGTAGCGGATTTTTCCAATTTTCGAGTAACCAAGCTACGGTTGGCAGTGAGGTTTCATCGGCAATTAACACGGTGTTACCCTGTTCTAAATGATCTGTTTTTTCGTTGTAGTCTCCCGCGCTGTGAATAATATCACCTTGTTGTAAGTTCCGTGACCAAACGCTGCCGGGCGTATTGCCGTGTAAAAAAACATCGACAAACGCAATGTCATTGAAGGCTACTGTTGCACTGCTTTTTTTGGCTTGGCGCAGGGTGTAATAACGCCGTTGTTCATTTATTTTTAATTCTGCCATATCCGGTATATGGTCAAATGTGGTTAAGCTAAAGTTCCAAGCGTAACCGGGTTTATCAATAGGGAGAGGTTGAGAGCTTTTTAGGGTAAGCCGACATATATTTTTGGTTATCATTTGGTTGTGCAGCACGTCAAAAAACTGGTGTTTAGCTTGTGATTGGCTGTCAGAAGAGCGTTCGATTGCTGTCATAGCGAGATGTCGGACTTTATGGTGAATTTCACCGGTAGCTAAAAACGGAATAAGATCCGTTTTCTGTTGATCACCGTATTGAATCGTTAATAACATTCCCTCTTCAAAAAGATCAATAAAATTAACAGTCTCAGTTTCAGAATTTAAATATACCCGGCTGATAGCAAGCAGTTCTCGATAGTGATCTTCGGTGACGTGTTCGATGATATCAATTTTTTGAATTTGGTCAGCTAAAGGGGTTCTTTTCATGCGGTAATCCTTGTAATAATTAACGGCATAGTCATCAAGGTGATTAATGCGGCGCCGATTGAAAGTAAAACAGTTGCTGAGTATCCAAAATAGTCAGCAGTAGCAAGGCTAAGTGTTGATGCTAAAATAGAGAACAGCATCGCGACAGCAATTTGCACGGTGTAAGCAATTGTTGGGGTTGTACTTTTAGCTGCCAAATCCATCATTATTGCGCTATTTAGGGTGAACATCGGGGCAAAACTGAGATAGCAGGCAGTAACCGCGAGATAAGCCCAAAGTGTATCGGTCTTTCCGAAAGAGAGAGGTAACAATGCGATAAGGCTGATAAGCTGAAGTGCGGTAAAGATACGGACAGTCTTTTTACGGCAGAATTTTTTGCTGAGTGGTACAACACTGATGACAGCAACTAAACCGATGAGAACACCGTAATTCATCATCATACCTATCTCTGTCATTGACCAACCGCCGTCGACCAAGGTGGGGGATAATATGCTGAATCCGCCGGAAAAGGCAATGGCGTAAATAAACAGCATTCCAAGCCAAGTGAGTTTTCCGTGCCAAAATCGAAAAAGCTCAAACCAGCCTTGCCTCAACGGTAAGGTTTGAATTTTTGTTTTAGTCGGTTCTTGGAAGCGAATGAGAAAAAATAATGGGATACAGCAGATAAGGGATAAAATAAGGATTGAACCTTGCCATTCTAAGTGTGGATACAGTATGACCAATCCACCGCCAACGAGATTGCCTAACATACCGCTACCGATTTGGATGCTATTGATGGTGGTGCGCTCAGTTTGTGAAAAGGCTGAACAGACTAAACCGTCAAGTGCTAAGTCTTGAAAACCTATAATTGCAGCAAAAATCAATAATACCAAGAATAAGGTATAAATTTGGGTAGTGGGATTAATGATGGTTATTGTCAGTAGGCTAAATACCATTAGGCATTGAACCGGGATTAACCAATTTTTAAAATGCCCACGTGCCGAGTGTCCAAAACGTTCAACAACGGGTGACCATAAAAAACGCAGTGAAAAAGGTAATACGATAAGTGGCATTAAACTTAAGGCATCAAGAGAAGCACCATGTTGGCGTAATAGAACAATCAAGGTCACTGACATAAAACTGAAGCCGATGTGTTGGCTGATATAGGTTGTGCCGAAAAGTAGCCAAACAAATAGAGATTTCTGCATATTATTTAATTTTGCTCGGGTAAATCCCGAATTGGTTATAAAATTGCTGGCTAAAACATTCAATTTTTCGATAGCCTGCCAGTTGTGCCGCTTCACTGACTAATGCTCCGCCTAAAAGAGCGTGTTTGGCGCGTTGCATTTTAATTTGGCGTAGATAGTTCATAATCGTGGTGTTGTAATGCTCTTTAAATTCACGTTGCAGGGTTGTAGTGTTGCTACAGCAGTATTGGGCGATTTGTTTCATATTCCAATCTATTGTTTGTTCGTCGTGTAATAAACTGAGTAAACGCTCCAAGCGTTTGGAGGCTATTTTTTTCTGCTGTTGACCGCTTATTTGCGGCGGAAAAAGTGTCTGCATCACTTCCAATAGCAAAGTCGTGCATAAATTATTTTGAATCGGTGTTTGCCACTGTGTTGGATGATCTTCACTGTGCATCAGTTGACGAATCAATAATTCTATACTGCCGGTTATTTTGAATTGATGTGGTACTGCTCGTTGTTCTAAGTGGAAAAACAGGGATTCATCAATACCGATATTGTCAATCCATTCTGGCTCAAAAAACAGGACAAGCTCTTTTTGTCGATAGCCGGCGTAGAATGATTTATTACCTTGTATTTCACAGCCTAAATTAGGCAATATCACTCCCTCTCCGCGGTTAAGGGTAATTGTTCGATCCGCATAATTGAGATGTGTTTGTCCTTCAAGGGTAAAAATCAAGCGTAAACTGGGGTGAAACAAAATCTGTTCACTGAATCGTTTTGGTTGACATTGCAGCTGAGCAAGTTTCCACGCAAGACCATTATCAAATTCTCGATAAT
This sequence comes from Testudinibacter sp. 'clade 2', assembly GCF_006227735.1. Taxonomy (NCBI): domain Bacteria; kingdom Pseudomonadati; phylum Pseudomonadota; class Gammaproteobacteria; order Pasteurellales; family Pasteurellaceae; genus Testudinibacter; species Testudinibacter sp. 'clade 2'. Next base: position 40,097 of record NZ_VDHB01000034.1, on the reverse strand, counting down.
TCATAATACCCAATAATTCTGGCGACGGATCGATATGCTGGTAAAATTTTGCTTTCATAATGGTTTTATTTGCTGGTAAGGGGGATAAAGTTACCTATTTGGTGTGTTATCCAGTAAGAATTTGGCTTAGAATATTTTTGATTTTATACGAATAGTTCTCTTTTTCAAAAAATAAAATGATTCTTATCTGAGGTTATCTAATGAAATTTTTGAAGCGCCAACGCTATTTTAAACGAAGTGCGGTTGCATTAAGCCTGCTGTCTTGTATCGCTCAAGCTGAAAACAAACAAGAGCTAGAGACGATTACGGTTACCGATACATCAATCATAACAGAAAGTAGCTATAACCAAGGTTATGGTGCGTATGGAAGCAGCACGGCAACAGGTTTAGCCATGACACTGCGGCAAACACCTCAGAATGTGAGTATTGTGTCGGCGGAGCAGATTAAAGATCAAAATTTATCCTCTTTAAGTAAAGTGGTTCAACAAGCTGTTGGATTGTATGCAGATGTAAAGGGCTCAACAGAAACCGGCTATACGGTGCTATATGCGCGCGGTAATCGAGTGCAAAATTTTCAATTAGACGGTATGCCGATGAATAATATTGCCTTCGGTGGAAAAGGACCGGGTGATGAACCGAATGCCTGGAGTATATTAAATAGTGCGCAATACGATCAAATTGAAGTGTTACGCGGTGCAACAGCGCTAATGGACGGCTCAGGACAGCCGAGTGCAACGATTAGTTTACATCGCAAACGTCCAACTCGTCATTTTCAGGGAACTTTAGATTTTAAGGTAGGCGATTTTAATTTACACGGAGTAGAAACAGATCTTTCCGGCAGTTTGAATGCCGATAGCAGTTTGCGTGGGCGTTTGGTGATGTCTTACCTGGGTTCGGACACCTTTCGTGAGCGCGCACAAAATCGTAATGGAATGATCTATGGCATCACGGAATGGAATATTAGCTCGGATACTACACTTAGTATTGGCGGAACCTACCAATCCATGCGTGATCGTAATACATCGATGTTCGGTTTGGTTTTATATGATACGGACGGTAATGCCATCCCGGCTTCACCTCGTTCCAATGCAACGATTAATGGCTCTTATGTTAATTATAGCAATTTAAATCTGTTTACCGAATTGCGGCACCGTTTTAATCAGGATTGGTTGCTTAAAATAGAATATGGTTATGCCAAAGGACATCGTGATCAAGTCGCGGGTATTGCTGCGTCAGCTTTTGTCAATCGAACCATACCGATGGCAGCCGGCGCAACAGTAAAGAGTGATGAACACCCTCGGCAACATAATTTTATGGCATCATTAAACGGAAAATATACGTTATGGAATAGAAAACATGATGTGATGTTTGGTGTGAGTGGTTATATTTTAAATAATGATCAGCCACGGTATGGGCGGCAGCTCAATCGTATTTTTGATCCGAGTATGATTGATAATTTAGGGCTATTTAATGGGGTTTTGCCATTGCCGCTTTGGGCGGCAGATGGGCAGGACATTAACAGGATTCGCCAGGTCGGCGCTTATACGGCAACTCGTCTTTACTTAACCGAGCAATTAGCGTTGATCTTAGGTGGACGCTATACTCGATTTAATATTACAGAAGATACTCAATATATCCAAAATGGGAAAAATACCAAAAGTAGTGTTACTCCCTATATTGGGCTGGTATATGATTTAAATGATAACTTTTCAATTTATTCCAGCTATGCACAAATTTTTAAACCACAAACCAAACGGGATAAAAATAACCAATATTTGAATCCGGAAAAAGGCAGCAATATTGAGGTCGGGTTAAAAGCAGAGTTCTTTGATGGGCGGTTAAACGGCTCTTTGGCACTATTTGAAACCCGAAAACGGAATGTCGGCTTCTGTGAACAATATAGTCCCGGAGGGTTGACTTGTGATTATTACGCTTTTGATCCGAGTGGAAAAACAAAAGGCTTTGAAATCGAAGTGAATGGAGAAATAAGAGATAATTGGGCAATTTCAGCTGGTTTTAGTCGTAGCAAGGGAAAAGGCTCGAATAATCAACGCTTGACACCTGAAATTCCGATTCAGCAATTTAAAATTTTTACTAGCTATGCATGGCGTAGTATGACAGTCGGCGCAGGAGTACGCTGGCAAAGTACAATTTATGAAGGAACCCCTTGGGGATTAAATTATGGCGCCAGTGCAGCGTTAGCGGCGAAGGCAAAAGCAGTTTCGACTCAAAAATCCTACGCATTAGTGGATTTGATGTTGCGCTATAATTTGAGCAAAAATGCGACCTTAACACTAAATGTAGAGAACTTATTCGATAAAATTTATCGTACTAGTGTTAATTCTCACAGCTACGGTTCACCAAGAAATATTAATATGACATTGGGCTTTAAATTTTAGCTAAATAAGTTGATAAATATAGGTCAAGTGCGGTCGGGCAAACCGCACTTGACCTTTTACTGAGCGTGTTATTGTTTTAACACATACGCCCAAGCGCGGCGGTAGCCGGCGTCGTCGGCTTCCAGATACACGCCTTGGATTTCCGGTTCGAAGCCCGGCAGTTCGTTGATGCCTTGTTCCAAGGCACGGAAATACTCCAATACGGCGCCGCCCCAAACTTCGCCGGGGACGATACACAGCACGCCCGGCGGATAAGGCAATGCACCTTCGGCAGCGGTTCTGCCTTCGATTTCAGCCAGCGAAACCAATTCCACTTCGTTGCGGATAAACGCATTGTGGCAGGCTTCCGGCGTGATGTGCATCTTCGGCCAGGCGTCACGCAGGAACATCTGTTGTTGTAAGTCGTTTAGGCGGTGTTTGGCGTAGAAGTTGTGCAGTTTCTGACACAGTTCACCAATCCGCATTTTGCTGTATTGCGGATACGTTTTGGCAAGGGTCGGCAGCATTTCGATCACCGGCGTGTTGTCTTGGATATGCTCTTCAAAGCGGGCAATGTTCGCCACCAAATGCTGGAATTTCGCCATGGTTTCCGCCGGAGTCAACAGGAATAGAATCGAGTTTAAATCGGCTTTTTCCGGAATCACTGAGCGTTCGCGCAGGTAGTGCGCCAAAATCGCCGCCGGAATGCCGGACTCTTCATATTCGCCGGTTTCCATATTGATGCCCGGCGTGGTCAGCAATAGTTTGCACGGGTCGATAAAATATTGCTCTTCGGCATAGCCGTCGAAGTCATGCCAGCGTGCGTCCTTGGCAAATTGGAAGAAACGGATATTGTTGGCGATGTCTTCCGATTTGTGGTTTTCCCAGGATTTTCCGTCCACCATCGGCGGCACAAACGGGCGGATCAGTTTGCAGGTTTTCAGCAGCATTTTACGCACTTCCACGCTGCTGAGCACGCACTCCTGCCACATCCGTTTTCCGGCTTTGCCGGCGTGCATTTTGGCGTTGACGTCCAATGAGGCAAACAGCGGATAAAACGGGCTGGTCGAGGCGTGCATCATAAAGGCGTTGTTGAAACGTTTATGGTTGCAATACCGCTCTTGCTCATTGATATGGTTATCTTTTTTGTGAATTTGCGACGCTTGCGATAAACCTGCCTGCTGTTTGTGCACCGATTGGGTCACCAAAATGCCCGGATCGTTTTCATTCAATTCCAATAACAGCGGCGAGCAGTCACGCATCATCGGAATAAACTGTTCATAACCGACCCAAGCGGAGTCAAACAGAATGTAGTCGCACAAATGGCCGATACGATCGACCACTTGGCGTGCGTTGTAAATCGTGCCGTCATAGGTGCCTAATTGAATCACCGCCAAACGGAATGGGCGTTTATCGTTGGCACGTTCCGGTGCAACCTTGGCAATTTGGGTACGGATATCCGCTTCTTCAAAGCAGTGCGACGGAATGCCGCCGATAAAACCGTAGGCATTGCGAGTGGTTTCCATATATACCGGCATGGCACCGCACAACGTCAGCGCACCTTGATGCACCGATTTATGGTTGTTGCGGTCAAACAACACCAAGTCGCCTTTGCTGACCAACGCACCGATCGCCACTTTGTTGGCGGACGAGGTACCGTTGAGCACAAAATAGGTTTTATCAGCGTTAAATACTCTGGCAGCATGGGCTTGAGCCTGAAATGCCGGACCTTCGTGAATCAGCAAATCTCCTAAGCGCACATCGGCATTGCAGGAGTCGGCGCGGAACAGGGTTTCGCCGAAATAGAGATAGAAACGGCGACCGGAAGGGTGTTTGCGGAAAAATTGCCCGCCTTGGTGTCCCGGACAGTCGAACGCCGCATTGCCGTAATCAGTATATTCCTTCAGTGCTTGGAAAAATGGTGGATCGAGCGTGTCGATGTAATCTGCGGCAGCGGCGTTAATCAATTGGCCGTTATAATATTTTTGATCTTCTGCCAGTTCGATGACGCCGTAGAGTTCGGTCAACCACTCGTCCGGTACGGTTTCTCCGTATTCAATGGCGGCGAAAATCGGAATGGGAAAGCCCAACCGTTCCAACTCTTCCCACACTTCGGGCAGGTCTTTAATCGTGGTGACCACAGCACAGACATTGGTGAAATCGGTCATATCAATGTCCATAATTTTGTAGTCAGACAAAAAGGCAAATTCTGTGCCTTGGCTGGCAGCAATTTTCATCGGCGTTTTCCTATCGGCAGACGAGTCATATCAATGAAAAGCAGTGTGCTTTTCAGTTCAGAGTTATTGGCTTGCAATTGCAAGGCAAAAGTGCGGTTTGAATTTGCGCAAACGATAACAAATTTAAGCGCTGAGGGAAAGTGAAGACGGTGGGATTTCTCTCAAGAATCACAGATAGCTTTTTCTACCAAAGTAAACCGCACTTTTTGCAAAAAATCGGCGAAAAGTGCTTGCAAACTGTGCGGTGATTCTATACACTCTGCGGACTTTCTTGATGGAAGTCGTTTGATGTAATCATTTATCAAGCGGGCGACAACAATAGGTTGTTGCTGACAATGTTCCCGATTGGGGAGCTAAAATAGGCTTAATCGCACTTCATTTTCAAATATAAGCAGTATGGAAATCGAGGTGTCGGTTTTTTGTTATCTCATTTTTAATAATGGAGCTCTGGTCTCATGCAGAACCAAAGAATCCGTATCCGTTTGAAAGCGTTTGATCATCGTTTGATCGATCAATCCACTGCGGAAATCGTAGAAACAGCTAAGCGCACAGGTGCTCAAGTTCGTGGTCCAATTCCATTACCGACCCGTAAAGAACGTTTTACCGTGTTGATTTCTCCACACGTTAATAAAGACGCGCGTGATCAGTACGAAATCCGTACTCACAAGCGTTTGGTCGATATTGTTGAACCAACAGAGAAAACTGTTGACGCGCTTATGCGTTTAGATCTGGCTGCCGGCGTTGACGTGCAGATCAGCCTAGGTTAATCAGGGAATAGGTAAGAGGTTAATACAATGATTGGTTTAATCGGTCGTAAAGTTGGTATGACTCGCGTCTTCACAGAAGCCGGCGTGTCTATCCCAGTTACCGTAATCGAAATCGAAGCCAACCGTGTGACTCAAGTGAAAACCCTTGAAACAGATGGCTATTCTGCAGTTCAGGTTACTACTGGCTCTAAAAAAGCAAGTCGTGTAACTAAGCCAGAAGCAGGTCATTTCGTTAAAGCAGGTGTTGAAGCTGGTCGCGGTTTATGGGAATTCCGTACCGAAGGTGAAGAGTTCACTTTGGGTCAGGAAATTAATGTTGATGTCTTCGCAGACGTTAAAAAAGTTGACGTAACAGGTACATCGAAAGGTAAAGGTTTTGCCGGTACAGTAAAACGCTGGAACTTCCGTACTCAAGATGCTACCCACGGTAACTCTTTGTCTCACCGTGTTCCTGGATCTATTGGTCAAAACCAAACTCCGGGTCGTGTGTTCAAAGGTAAAAAAATGGCAGGTCACTTAGGTGCTGAGCGTGTAACCGTTCAATCACTGGAAGTGGTTCGCGTTGATGCTGAACGTAAATTGTTATTGGTCAAAGGTGCCGTTCCAGGCGCAACCGGTAGTGATTTAATTGTTAAACCCGCTGTTAAAGCTAAAGCATAAGTCTAGGAGATAGGAATGGAATTAGTAACTAAAGATGCACAAAGTGCATTGACTGTTTCTGAAACTACCTTCGGACGTGAGTTTAACGAAGCGTTGGTACACCAAGTTGTTGTTGCTTATGCAGCAGGTGCTCGCCAAGGTACTCGTGCACAAAAAACTCGTGCTGAAGTAGCAGGTTCAGGCAAAAAACCATGGCGTCAAAAAGGTACTGGTCGTGCGCGTTCCGGTAACGTAAAAAGCCCAATTTGGCGTTCAGGTGGTGTGACATTTGCGGCTAAGCCACAAGATCACAGCCAAAAAGTGAACAAAAAAATGTATCGTGGTGCGATTAAGAGCATTCTGTCTGAATTACTTCGCCAAGACCGTCTGGTTGTGGTTGAGAAATTCGAAGTTGCCGCCCCGAAAACAAAAGTTTTAGTTCAAAAATTAAAAGAAATGGCACTGGAAGATGTGCTGATCATCACAGCGGATTTAGATGAAAATCTATTCTTGGCTGCACGCAACCTTTACAAAGTAGATGTGCGTGACGTTCAGGCGATTGATCCAGTTAGCTTAATTGCTTTTGAAAAAGTAGTTATTACGGCTGACGCTGTGAAGCAAATTGAGGAGATGTTGGCATGATTCTGGAAGAACGTTTGCTAAAAGTGCTGAAAGCACCACATGTCTCTGAGAAAGCGACTAATAATGCCGAACAGTCAAATACGATTGTTTTCAAAGTAGCTAAAGAAGCCAACAAAGTTGAAATCGCTGCTGCTGTTGAAAAACTGTTTGAAGTGAAAGTTGATTCAGTGCGTACTATCGTTGTTAAAGGTAAAACCAAACGTCATGGTGCGAGAACGGGTCGTCGTAGCGACTGGAAAAAAGCGTATGTCACCTTGCAAGAAGGCCAAAATTTGGACTTCCTTGACAGTGCAGAGTAATCAGAGGAGTAGAAAATAATGGCTATCGTAAAATGTAAGCCGACCTCCGCTGGTCGTCGCCATGTAGTTAAAATCGTTAACCCTGATTTACACAAGGGTAAACCTTATGCTCCGCTTTTAGATACTAAATCTAAAACCGGTGGTCGTAACAATCTAGGACGTATCACTACCCGTCATATCGGTGGTGGTCATAAACAACATTACCGTATCGTTGACTTCAAACGTAATAAGTTAGATGTGCCGGCGGTTGTTGAGCGTCTGGAATATGATCCAAATCGTTCTGCGAATATCGCTTTAGTGTTATATAAAGACGGTGAGCGTCGTTATATCTTAGCACCTAAAGGTTTGGCCGCAGGCGATCAAATCCAAGCGGGTACGCAAGCACCTATCAAGGTGGGTAATTCATTACCGATGCGTAATATCCCGGTTGGTACAACTGTACATAACGTAGAATTAAAACCAGGCAAAGGCGGTCAAATTGCTCGTTCAGCCGGTGCGTATGTACAAATTATTGCTCGTGAGGGTAACTATGTAACATTGCGTCTTCGTTCCGGCGAAATGCGTAAAGTGTTATCCGAATGTCAGGCAACTATCGGTGAAGTTGGAAATTCTGAGCACATGCTGCGCGTACTGGGTAAAGCCGGTGCAAGCCGTTGGCGTGGCGTTCGTCCTACCGTTCGCGGTACGGCGATGAACCCGGTAGATCACCCTCATGGTGGTGGTGAAGGTCGTAACTTTGGTAAACATCCTGTGACTCCATGGGGCGTTCAAACTAAAGGTAAGAAAACTCGCCACAATAAACGTACTGATAAATTCATCGTACGTCGCCGTGGTAAATAATTTTAATATAAAAAGAGGATAAGCCATGCCACGTTCTCTCAAGAAGGGTCCTTTTATTGACCTACACTTGCTGAAGAAGGTAGAGAAAGCGGTGGAAAGCGGGGATAAAAAACCAATTAAAACTTGGTCCCGTCGTTCAATGATCATTCCAACAATGATCGGATTGACCATCGCCGTCCATAATGGTCGCCAGCACGTTCCTGTATTTATTTCCGACGAAATGATCGGTCATAAATTAGGTGAATTTGCACCGACTCGTACTTACCGCGGTCATGCCGCTGATAAGAAAGCTAAGTAAGGAAGGAAGTAAAGATGGAAACTATTGCAAAACATCGTTTCGCTCGCACTTCAGCTCAAAAAGCTCGCTTAGTTGCTGATTTAATTCGCGGTAAAAATGTTGCTCAAGCTCTGGAAATCTTGACTTTCACCAACAAAAAAGCTGCGGCTTTGGTGAAGAAAGTTTTAGAGTCTGCGATTGCGAATGCAGAGCATAATGACGGTGCAGATATCGATGATCTTAAAGTTGCTAAAATCTTCGTTGACGAAGGTCCTAGCATGAAACGTGTTATGCCACGTGCTAAAGGTCGTGCGGATCGTATTTTAAAACGTACAAGCCACATCACTGTGGTTGTGTCTGACAAGTAGGAGAATAGCAATGGGTCAAAAAGTACATCCTAATGGTATTCGCCTCGGTATTGTTAAACCTTGGAGTTCAACTTGGTTTGCGAATACACAAGATTTCGCTGACAACTTAGAAGGCGATTTCAAAGTACGTAAGTTCTTAAACAAAGAGTTAGCCAATGCTTCTGTTGCTCGTATTGATATTGAGCGTCCGGCTAAGAGTATTCGTGTAACTATTCACACTGCTCGCCCGGGTATCGTTATCGGTAAAAAAGGCGAAGATGTTGAAAAATTGCGTAACAAATTAGCCGAAATTACCGGCGTTCCTGCGCAAATCAACATCACAGAAGTGAAAAAACCTGAATTAGACGCGCGTCTGGTTGCTGAAAGCATTGCTTCACAATTAGAACGTCGTGTTATGTTCCGTCGTGCGATGAAACGTGCTGTACAAAACGCAATGCGTTTAGGTGCGCAAGGTATCAAAGTTGAAGTCAGCGGACGTTTAGGTGGTGCAGAAATTGCGCGTTCAGAATGGTATCGTGAAGGTCGTGTGCCTTTGCATACATTACGCGCGGACATCGATTATAACACTGCAGAAGCTCATACTACATACGGCGTTATCGGCGTGAAAGTATGGATCTTCAAAGGTGAGATTCTTGGTGGAATGGCTGCAGTTATGCAATCAGAACAACAACCTGAAGCGCAACCTAAAAAAGCGCGCAAAGGTCGTAAGTAAGGAGATTGAATAAATGTTGCAACCAAAACGTACAAAATTCCGTAAAGTTCACAAAGGACGTAACCGTGGCTTAGCGGCTGGTACCGATGTCAGCTTCGGTACATTCGGTCTGAAAGCAGTTGGTCGTGGTCGTTTGACCGCACGTCAAATCGAAGCGGCTCGCCGTGCGATGACTCGTGCTGTTAAACGTCAGGGTAAAATCTGGATCCGTGTATTCCCAGATAAACCAATTACTGAAAAACCATTGGAAGTCCGTATGGGTAAAGGTAAAGGTAACGTTGAGTACTGGGTAGCCTTGATCCAACCGGGTAAAGTGCTATATGAAATGGACGGTGTGTCTGAAGAAATCGCAAGAGAAGCCTTTGCATTAGCAGCGGCGAAATTGCCTATCAAGACAACCTTCGTAACTAAAACGGTGATGTAATGAAAGCTCAAGAACTACGTACAAAAAGTGTTGAAGAGCTGAATGCTGAATTGGTTAACTTGTTAGGTGAGCAATTCAAATTGCGTATGCAAGCAGCCACCGGTCAGCTTCAACAAACCCATCAGTTGAAACAAGTGCGTCGTAGTATTGCACAACTTAAAACTGTTCTAAGCGCAAAGGCGGGTGAGTAATGACTGATAAAATTCGTACAGTACAAGGTCGCGTTGTGAGTGACAAGATGGATAAATCTTTCACCATCGCAATCGAACGTATGGTTAAACACCCACTTTATGGTAAGTTTATCCGTCGTACAACTAAGTTACACGTACATGATGAAAACAACGAAGTCAATGTTGGTGATTTGGTAGAAATTCGCGAATGTCGCCCTATTTCTAAAACTAAATCATGGACTTTGGTTCGTGTCGTTGAAAAAGCAGTAATCTAATTATTGTTTTGAAACTAATAAAAACCGCACTTTGCATTAAAGTGCGGTTTTTTGTTGCTATTTCTCCCACTGTGCTACCGACAAATCTCAGCAATAAACATAAAATCCAGTTGCTTTCCTTTTAGCCATTTGGTAAAATCCGCACCCTGTTTGCATTGGGTAAACAGATTCGTCCCGAAAGGGTTTTTTTGATTTTAGCGGAGCACTAATATGATCCAAGAACAGACTATGCTGGACGTTGCTGATAATTCAGGCGCCCGTAGCGTAATGTGTATCAAGGTTCTAGGTGGCTCACACCGCCGTTACGCCGGTATTGGCGACATCATTAAAATTACTGTGAAAGAAGCAATTCCTCGCGGTAAAGTAAAAAAAGGTGATGTATTAAAAGCGGTTGTGGTGCGCACCAAGAAGGGTGTACGTCGCCCAGATGGATCAGTCATTCGCTTCGATGGTAATGCCTGTGTTATTTTAAACAATAATACCGAGCAACCAATCGGTACACGTATTTTCGGACCGGTGACTCGTGAACTTCGTTCAGAGAAGTTTATGAAGATCATTTCATTGGCCCCGGAAGTAGTGTAAGGAGAGTGTCATGGCTGCAAAAATCCGTCAAAACGATGAAGTAATCATGCTAACCGGTAGCACTGAAAAGGGCAAAGGACAGCGTGGTAAAGTAACAAAAGTACTGCCTAACGGTAAAGTGATTGTTGAAGGTTTAAACATGGTTTCTAAACATGAGAAACCGGTTCCGGCTTTAGGTAAAGCTGGTGGCATTGTGAAACAAGAAGCGGCAATCGACGTTTCTAACGTAGCAATCTACAACCCGTCAACAAATAAAGCTGACCGCGTAGGATTCCGGATTGAAGACGGCAAAAAAGTCCGTTTCTTCAAATCTACTGGTGAAACAATTAAATAATACTGGAGTATAGCGATGGCGAAACTGCATGATTATTACAGAGATCAAGTAGTAAACGAATTGAAAGATAAATTCGGCTACAAATCTGTCATGCAAGTCCCACGAGTCGAAAAGATAACCCTGAATATGGGTGTGGGTGAAGCGCTGACCGATAAAAAATTGCTGGATAACGCAGTAGCGGATCTGGCAGCAATTAGCGGTCAAAAACCTTTAATCACTAAAGCACGCAAATCTGTTGCAGGCTTTAAGATTCGTCAGGGATATCCAATCGGCTGCAAAGTGACCCTACGTGGTGAACGTATGTGGGAATTCTTTGAACGATTGATTCATATTGCGGTTCCTCGTGTCCGTGATTTCCGTGGTTTAAGCGCGAAATCATTTGATGGCCGTGGAAACTACAGCATGGGTGTGCGTGAACAAATCATCTTCCCTGAAATCAATTATGATAAAGTGGATCGTGTTCGTGGTTTAGATATTACTATCACAACGACTGCGAAAACAGATGAAGAAGGTCAAGCACTACTGGCTGCCTTTAACTTCCCATTCCGTAAATAAGGCAGGTTACAAATGGCTAAAGTATCAATGAAAATGCGCGATTTAAAACGCGTTAAATTGGCTGAGAAATTTTACGCTCAACGTGTAGAATTGAAAAAAATGATCTCTGATGTCAATGCCTCTGATGAAGACCGTTGGAATGCCGTGTTAAAGTTACAAACTTTACCACGTGACTCTAGCCCGTCTCGTCAACGTAACCGTTGCCGTCAAACCGGTCGTCCGCATGGTGTATTGCGTAAGTTCGGTTTGAGCCGTATTAAGGTCCGTGAAGCCGCTATGCGCGGTGAGATCCCGGGTCTTAAGAAAGCAAGCTGGTAATCAACCACTTTAATTTGGAATCATGGGAGTAAAGACACATGAGCATGCAAGATCCAATCGCAGATATGTTGACCCGTATTCGTAACGGTCAATCTGCGAATAAAATCGCGGTCAACATGCCTTCATCCAAGCTAAAAGTGGCTATTGCCAATGTGCTTGCGGAAGAAGGTTATATTGATAGCGTTAAAATTTCCGAAGGTGTTAAACCTGAACTGGAAATTACACTGAAATATTTCCAAGGTAAACCTGTTGTGGAAAGCATTCAACGTATCAGCCGTCCTGGTCTGCGTATTTATAAACGCAAAGACGAGTTACCAAGTGTAATGGGTGGTTTGGGTATCGCTGTTGTTTCTACATCACAAGGTGTGATGACCGACCGTGCCGCGCGTAAAGCCGGTTTGGGCGGTGAGATCATCTGTTACGTAGCTTAATAGAGGGGTAGGAAGATGTCTCGAGTTGCTAAAGCACCCGTTAATATTCCTGCCGGCGTTGAGATTAAACTTAACGGCCAGCTATTAACGGTAAAAGGTAAGAATGGTGAGTTATCTCGTACCATTCATAATGAAGTTGAAGTTAAACAAGAAGATGGTGCACTGACTTTTGCTCCTCGTAATGAAGGCAAAAGTGCAAATGCACAATCCGGTACGGCTCGTGCGCTTGTTAACGCAATGGTTATCGGTGTTACTGAAGGCTTCACTAAGAAGTTAAGATTGGTGGGTGTAGGTTACAGAGCACAACTTAAAGGCAACAGCATTGCGTTAAGTTTAGGTTTCTCTCACCCGGTTGAGCACGCATTGCCGGCAGGTATCAAGGCTGAATGCCCGTCACAAACTGAAATTGTTTTGACTGGTGCAGATAAACAGCTTATTGGTCAAGTCGCTGCAGATATTCGTGCTTATCGCCGTCCTGAGCCTTACAAAGGTAAAGGGGTACGTTATGATGATGAAGTCGTACGTACCAAAGAGGCTAAGAAAAAATAATAAGGTAACACTATGGATAAGAAATTGGCTCGTATCCGTCGTGCAACTCGCGCACGTCATGCGATGAGAGAGCAAGGAGTAACCCGTTTGGTTATTCACCGCACTCCTCGTCACATTTATGCGCAAGTTATTGCACCTAACGGTTCGGAAGTACTTGCCGCTGCTTCAACAGTTGAAAAAGTCATTAGTGAGCAAGTGAAATATACCGGAAACAAAGATGCTGCAGCAGTAGTGGGTAAAGCCATTGCAGAAAGAGCATTGGCCAAAGGCGTAGAAAAAGTTGCCTTTGATCGTTCTGGTTTTAAATATCATGGCCGTGTGCAAGCATTGGCTGACGCTGCTCGTGAAGCTGGTCTACAGTTCTAATAGAGGTAATTTGAGATGGCAAACATCGAAAAACAAGCTGGTGAACTGCAAGAGAAGCTAATCGCGGTGAACCGTGTATCTAAAACAGTAAAAGGTGGTCGTATTTTCAGCTTCGCTGCATTGACAGTGGTAGGTGATGGTAACGGTCGCGTAGGTTTTGGTTACGGTAAAGCCCGTGAAGTTCCGGCAGCGATCCAAAAAGCGATGGAGAAAGCCCGTCGTAATATGGTTAATGTAGCTATTACAGAAGGTACTTTACAACACCCTGTTAAAGGTACTCATACTGGTTCTCGCGTATTTATGCAACCAGCCAGTGAAGGTACCGGTATCATCGCAGGTGGTGCAATGCGTGCAGTATTAGAAGTTGCAGGCGTTCGTAACGTATTGTCTAAAGCATACGGTTCAACCAACCCAATCAACGTTGTCCGTGCAACAATTGATGCATTGGCAAACATGAAATCACCAGAAATGGTTGCTGCTAAACGCGGTAAAACCGTTGATGAAATTTTGGGGTAATTGATCATGGCAAAAACAATCAAAGTAACACAAACCCGTAGCTCAATCGGTCGTTTACCGAAACATAAAGCTACGCTTCGTGGCCTTGGTCTTCGCCGTATCAACCACACGGTCGAGTTAATCGATACGCCGGCTGTGCGTGGTATGATCAACCAAGTTTCATACATGGTTAAAGTGGAGGAGTAAGGGAATGCGTTTAAATACTCTATCTCCGGCAGAAGGAGCTAAAAAAAGTGCTAAACGCCTTGGACGCGGTATCGGTTCAGGTTTAGGTAAAACCAGCGGTCGTGGTCATAAAGGACAGAAATCCCGGAATAACGGTGGTGGTGTTCGTCGTGGCTTCGAAGGTGGTCAAATGCCGTTGTACCGTCGTTTGCCAAAATTTGGTTTTACTTCGCGTAAAGCGCTTGTTTCAGCTGAAATTCGTTTGAATGACTTAGCAAAAGTTGACGGTGATGTGACATTAGAATCACTGAAAGCTGCCAATGTTATCTCGCATAACATTGAATTTGCTAAAGTTATTTTTGCCGGTGAAGTTAAAGGGCCTGTAGTTGTACGTGGTTTGCGTGTGACTAAAGGTGCCAAAGCAGCAATCGAAGCTGCTGGCGGCTCAGTTGAGGAATAATTAATCAATGGCAAAACAACCAGGTTATCAAGCAAAAAGTACCCAAGGTGGTACGGGTGAGCTTAAAAGAAGATTACTGTTTCTGTTAGGAGCATTAATTGTTTTTCGGATAGGTTCATTTATTCCGGTTCCTGGTATTGATGCCGCTGTATTAGCTCAGTTGATCAATCAACAACAAGGAACCATCATTGACATGTTTAACATGTTTTCCGGTGGTGCCTTGAGTCGTGCTTCAGTCTTTGCGTTGGGGATCATGCCGTATATTTCGGCGTCGATCATTATCCAACTATTAACTGCGGTACACCCTGCATTAGCAGAATTAAAGAAAGAAGGTGAAGCCGGTCGTCGCAAAATCAGCAAATACACTCGTTATTCAACGTTGGTATTAGCTACGATTCAGGCGATTGGTATTTCAACCGGATTACCAAATATGATCCCCGGATTAGTTCCAAACCTTGGTTTGGGCTTTTATGTAACTGCAGTCGTCAGTCTTGTCACCGGAACGATGTTCTTGATGTGGTTAGGCGAACAGATTACTGAACGCGGCATCGGAAATGGTATCTCTTTAATTATCTTTGCGGGTATTGTCGCTGGCTTGCCTTCTGCCATTGGTCATACCATTGAGCAGGCGCGCCAAGGACAAATGAATGTACTGGTGTTATTGTTGATTGCAGTTATTGTCTTTGCTGTAACTTATTTTGTTATCTTTGTAGAAAGAGGACAAAGAAGGATTGTGGTTAACTATGCCAAACGCCAACAAGGGCGTCATATGTTAGCTGCACAAAGTTCGCATCTACCACTTAAAGTCAATATGGCAGGGGTTATCCCGGCTATTTTTGCTTCAAGTATCATTTTGTTCCCTGCTACTTTAACCCAGTGGTTTGGACAAGGTGCCAATATGGAGTGGTTGTCGAATTTATCATTGTTATTAGCACCGGGACAACCGATTTATTTGGTGCTCTATGCGGTAGCAATTATTTTCTTCAGTTTCTTTTACACGGCAATGCAATATAACCCAAGAGATACTGCGGATAATCTGAAAAGATCCGGTGCATTTATTCCGGGTATCAGACCAGGTGAACAAACATCGCGTTATATTGATAAGATTATGACTCGTTTGACATTGATCGGTGCATTATATATCACGTTTGTTTGTTTAGTGCCTTACATTATGACTTCGGCTTGGAATGTGCAGTTCTATTTCGGTGGAACATCGCTTCTGATCGTTGTTGTAGTAATTATGGATTTCATCGCACAGGTTCAAAGTCACTTGATGTCTACTCAATATGAATCTGCGCTGAAGAAAGCAAACCTTAAAGGGTTCGGGCAGTAATCAGCCCATTGAGATAAAAGGGAAAAGCAATGAAAGTTCGTGCTTCCGTAAAAAAAATGTGTCGTAACTGCAAAATTATCAAACGTGAAGGTATTGTCCGTGTGATTTGCAGTGATCCGAGACATAAGCAACGTCAAGGTTAATCTCAATTTTCCTTGCAATGAACAAGCTGAGCAGTTATACTGCTCAGCTCATTTCGTCCTTGATATACTGTTTGAGTATCCTGAAACGGGCTTTTCAAGATCAGTATATCAATTAACTTTAAGTAAATAGGAGTGCATAGTGGCCCGTATTGCAGGCATTAACATTCCTGATCACAAACATACTGTAATTGCATTGACCGCAATTTATGGAATCGGTAAAACCCGTTCAAAAGCCATTTGTGCTGCTGCCGGTATTGCCGAAGATGTAAAGATCAGAGAATTGTCTGAAGAGCAGATTGATATTCTGCGTGACGAAGTTGGTAAATTTACCGTTGAAGGTGATTTACGCCGTGAAGTGACTTTAAACATCAAACGTCTGTTAGACTTAGGATGTTACCGTGGTTTACGTCATCGTCGTAGTTTACCGGTACATGGTCAACGTACTAAAACTAATGCGCGTACCCGTAAGGGTCCTCGTAAGCCGATCAAGAAATAATCGGGGTAAATGATAATGGCTAAAACACCAGTTCGTGCACGTAAACGTGTAAAAAAACAAGTCGTAGATGGCGTGGCGCATATCCATGCATCTTTCAATAACACAATCGTTACCATTACAGACCGTCAAGGTAACGCTCTGGCTTGGGCAACAGCCGGTGGTTCAGGTTTCCGCGGTTCGCGTAAATCCACTCCGTTTGCTGCACAGGTTGCTGCTGAGCGTTGTGCCGAAGTTGTTAAAGAGTTCGGTTTGAAAAATTTGGAAGTTATGGTAAAAGGACCAGGTCCTGGTCGTGAGTCAACAATTCGTGCGTTGAATGCTGCGGGTTTCCGCATCACCAACATTACTGATGTGACTCCGATTCCTCATAACGGTTGTCGTCCACCGAAAAAACGCCGTGTTTAGTGGCGTAATAGGATAGTTGGAGAAAGAAAATGGCAAGATATTTGGGTCCTAAACTCAAGCTAAGCCGTCGTGAAGGTACTGACTTATTCCTTAAGTCCGGTGTCCGTGCGATTGAATCAAAATGTAAATTAGATACCGCACCTGGTCAACATGGTGCCCGTAAGGCGCGTTTGTCTGATTACGGTAGTCAATTACGTGAGAAACAAAAAGTTCGCCGTATGTACGGTATTTTAGAACGTCAATTCCGTAATTACTACAAAGAAGCTAACCGCTTAAAAGGTAATACCGGTGAAAACTTATTGGTATTATTAGAAGGTCGTTTGGATAATGTTGTTTACCGTATGGGATTTGCAGCAACTCGTGCTGAAGCTCGCCAATTAGTGAGCCATAAAGCGATTGTTGTTAATGGTCGTGTGGTTAATATTCCATCGTTCCAAGTTTCTGTTGAAGATGTTGTTGCCGTGCGTGAAAAATCGAAAAAACAAGCACGTATCAAAGCATCATTAGAATTGGCAGAGCAAAGAGAAAAACCAACATGGTTAGAAGTTGATGCTGCTAAAATGGAAGGCGTATTCAAACGTACTCCTGAACGTTCTGATTTATCAGCAGACATTAACGAACATCTGATCGTTGAGCTTTATTCTAAATAATAGAGCTTAGAAGCAAAGAGAGGATAAAATGCAGGGTTCTGTGACAGAATTTTTAAAGCCACATTTAGTTGATATCGAGCAAGTAAGCCCGACTCATGCTAAAGTGACCTTAGAACCGTTAGAACGTGGTTTCGGCCACACATTAGGTAATGCTTTGCGTCGTATTCTGTTGTCTTCCATGCCGGGTTGCGGCGTGACTGAGGTAGAAATTGACGGTGTATTACATGAATACAGCAGCAAAGAAGGCGTTCAAGAAGATATTCTGGAAGTGCTTCTAAACTTAAAAGGTCTAGCGGTTAAAGTACAGAATAAGGACGATGTGTTCCTGACTCTGAGCAAATCTGGAATCGGACCTGTTGTTGCTGGCGATATCACCCATGATGGGGATGTAGAGATTGTTAATCCTGAACATGTGATTTGTCATTTGACGGATGCAAACGCATCTATTAATATGCGAATTCGCGTACAGCGTGGTCGTGGCTATGTCCCGGCTTCTGCGCGTAAACATGTTCAAGACGAAGATCGTCCGATTGGTCGCCTGTTGGTTGACGCTTGTTACAGCCCGGTAGATCGCATTTCTTATAATGTGGAAGCTGCCCGTGTAGAACAACGTACCGATTTGGATAAATTGGTTATCGAAATGGAAACCAACGGCACTATCGATCCGGAAGAAGCCATTCGTCGTGCAGCAACAATTCTAGCAGAGCAACTTGATGCATTCGTTGATTTGCGTGATATCCGTCAACCTGAAATTAAAGAAGAAAAACCGGAGTTCGATCCGATTCTTCTGCGTCCTGTGGACGATTTAGAGTTGACAGTTCGTTCTGCTAACTGTTTGAAAGCAGAAACAATTCACTATATCGGTGATTTAGTCCAACGCACTGAAGTGGAGTTATTGAAAACACCTAATCTTGGTAAGAAATCACTTACTGAAATTAAAGATGTGTTGGCTTCACGCGGGCTATCACTGGGTATGCGCCTTGAGAATTGGCCTCCGGCAAGTATTGCCGAAGACTAATTCCGGTATGGATTAAGATTTTTCTGAGAAGGATAAGGTCATGCGCCATCGTAAGAGTGGTCGTCAACTAAACCGTAATAGCAGTCATCGTCAAGCGATGTTCCGCAATATGGCAGGTTCTTTAGTTCGTCATGAGATCATCAAGACAACTTTACCTAAAGCGAAAGAATTACGTCGTGTAGTTGAGCCGTTAATTACTTTAGCTAAAGCAGACAGCGTTGCAAACCGCCGTTTAGCTTTTGCTCGTACTCGTGACAACGAAATCGTTGCGAAATTATTTAATGAATTAGGTCCACGTTTCGCTCAACGTGCCGGTGGTTACACCCGTATTTTGAAATGTGGTTTCCGTGCAGGTGACAACGCACCAATGGCTTACATTGAGTTGGTTGATCGTCCTGAAGTTACTGAAGAAGTAGCAGTTGCGGAATAATCATTATTGATTCAAGTATAAAAGCTCACCGATTGGTGAGCTTTTTTTGTACTCGCTATTCAATGAGACAAACAACAAATTTACCGATCATCAACCCCCTGTAGCAAATATTGTCCCTCAATAGTCGCTAAACTACGAAAGCCGATATTAAAAATTTGATAGCAAGTGCGGTTGGCAAATGGGCTATAGTCAAAATTCTCATGATGATGACCGTGGAAAATCTTTTTTATTCCCATTTTTTCAGCAAGCGTATTAATCACTTGAAAACCGGATGGGTGCGGTTTCGGGGCTTCATGGCAAATCAGGATATCCGCTTGTTGCTGTTCAAGTTGTTCAATATCAGATAAAAAGATCGAAGTGCGGTGGCGTAGTGGTAGCCCGCCTTGCCAAATTCTATCTTGCGGACAATATTGGCAAAAATGAATTGGATCAAAAAACAGTGGTTTATTCGGCGGCATCCAGATTTGTCCACGAAACACTCCGCCTAATCCAGCAATTTTAACCCCTTGAATCTCTACAACCCGTCCGTGCAAGTTGCGGGTTTTCCATTCGGTTCCCCACAGGGCTTGAAAAGCCGCAACGGTTTTGCTGTCGTGATTGCCGTGAATAAACCATAGCTCGCAATATTGCGACAGTTTTTCTAAGATATTGCAATCGCTTAATTGAAGATCACCTAAGATAATCAATGCAATCCGCTCTTCCTGCTGTTGTAAAAAAGGAAAAAGATGTTCATAGCTGCCATGGGGATCGCCGGCAAATAACAACATGGCTAGGGCTCCCTGCTGCTGTCTAGTTGCAAGCCCGGCAAATCTTCTTCATTCAGAATTTTCTCGACTATCTCTTTGGCAGCGTTATAGCGTTCCAAATAACTTGGTGATTCAATTTCAATATAGGGCACTTTGTATTTTTCCAATAATTTTTTTAACAGCTCCTGAAAGCGTTGGCGCGATTTATGATCGCCGAGGCTGCGCAAACCGTCATCGACCCATTTGGTGTTGTTAGACAATAAAATAGTAATATCAAACGGATATTCTTTAATCATCGAATCTAAAAACGGATGTGCTTTGCCTTCATATTGAATACAAAATGCCTGAGTGGTAATAAAATCGGTATCAACCAAGGCAATTTTATGGGCATGGCGCACCGCATAATCGACATAGCGCAAATGCCCGATAGCCATTAGCGGATAATCAGAAAACTGCATCGCTTGTTCGTCCCCTCCCAATTGCTCAAACACATATTCACGTCCATATTCCCATGCGGAAGTGGTGTTGAATACCGTCGCCAGTTTATTCACCAATACACTTTTGCCACTGCTTTCACCGCCCAGTATGGTGATGGTTTTGGTAAAAAACGGGCGCACCTCTTTCGGGATAAATTTCCAGTAATGAAACGGGTGATTACGGATTTTGGTGGCGGATACGTTGAAAAATTTACGTTCCGGATCAACCAAACTGACTTGCAAGCCTAAATATTTTTCATACGGCGCTTTGTCTTGTGGCTCACTGCTAAAGACAGTGGTCGGGGTTACGTTTTTATCCTGTAAAAGTTGTTTAACCCGTGCTGCCCATGCTTCCCAACCGTTTGGATAGCTCGGCAGACCGTCTTCAACCAAATGGTGGATAAAAATATGTTTTTGCTGATATTTAAAAATCTGCTGCATCCAGCGTAAGCGATCTTGTGCGGTCGGCATTTTTTTCATTTTGCTGTCGTAAAACAGCTTGAGATCACGCTCACTTTCGGTACACACCACCACATGAATTTCATCGACTTTACTGAACGCTTCATAAATCATATTGATATGCCCGGTGTGCACCGGATAAAACTTGCCAAAAATCACGCCGATTTTTTTATCTTCGAGTTCAGTAATATTCAACACTTTATGCAGCGCTTGCAGTTTAATCGCACTTGGATTTTTGATTTTGCCGCTCACCAGTTGATTAAAGTAAGCGCGCGTAACACCTGCCTGTTCGCAAACTTCGGTGACTTTCAAATTCAGCTGTTTTCGTTTTTGCTGCAAGTAGGCAAATGTCATGATTCTGCTCCCGGATAAAAAGGTAATTGTTATTCTGTAGATTGCGTGCTATCAACCGCACTTTGGGCTTCGTCGCTCAACAATTTGCTTTCCAACTCTTGTAAACGTTGCTCTAATGCACCGAGTTTTTCACGGGTACGAATCAGCACCTGAGTTTGCACCTCAAAGTCTTCGCGCGTCACCACATCTAGTTTTGCTAATTGTGCTTGGATAACCTGTTTTACTTTAGCTTCCATATCACCGCCAAAATTTTTCACCCCTTGCGGCAAGGCATCATGAATTTGCTGGGCAAATTGTTCCAGTTTTTTAGGATTTAGCATACAGTGCTCCATCTTCAGATTGAATTATTAATAAATGTAGCATCTATTGTACGAAATGGGCTGATTAAAGGGAAACTTTTTTGCATCAACAGACTGGGCAGCAGGATTTTTTCCGCTATAATAAGCACGCAATTCTCAGGGCGGGGTGTAATTCCCCACCGGTGGTAAAAGTGCGGTTGTTTTTGCAACTTGCCTTAAGCCCACGAGCGCTTGTACTCTGTGTGCAAGGTCTAGCAGATTCGGTGTAAATCCGAAGCCGACAGTGACAGTCTGGATGGTAGAGAATGCGAACGCTGCTAATCGTTTCGGCGGCGTTAGCTTTTGCTGTATTCAAACCGCACTTTATTGCTGTTTTAACAGTCTTCCATTGCCCTGATTCTGGTATTTAACTTATTTATCTTCATTAAAGGAAATTACTATGAGTCAGTCATTACTCACCCAATTTGGCGACAGCCATCAACGTGTTCTGACCGCAATTGATGCCTTTAAACAAGGCAACGGCGTTTTAGTGTTAGACGACGAAAGTCGTGAAAATGAGGGCGATCTGATTTTTCCGGCGGAAACTATTACTACCGAACAGATGGCAAAACTGATCCGCTACGGTAGTGGGATCGTCTGTCTGTGTATTACTGATGAACTATGTCAAAAATTGGAGTTACCGGCAATGGTAGCGACCAATACCAGCGTGAATAAAACCGCCTTCACTGTCACGATTGAAGCGGCACAAGGCGTATCCACCGGCGTTTCGGCAGCGGATCGTGTCACCACCATCAAAGCAGCAATCAATCCAAGTGCGGTTCCAGCAGATTTACATCGTCCTGGACATGTATTTCCATTAAGAGCTGCGGATAATGGTGTATTGGAAAGAAATGGCCATACTGAAGCTGCCGTGGATTTAGCTCGCTTATCTGGTTATCGGCCGGCAGGTGTGATTTGCGAAATCACCAATGATGATGGCACAATGGCGAGAACACCGGAATTAATTGAATTTGTAAAAAGAGAAGGTTATGCGATTGTGACGATTGAAGATTTAGTCAGTTATCGACAAAATCACCATTGCTAATTTTCTTTCATAAAAAATTCATTTATCATTAATGGCGGCACATAATCTATGTACTGCCATTTTTATTATTGAAGGACGCCGCATGTCTATTTTGGATGAAAAACGACTTTTAGCTCGAATTGCAACTTTATACTATGTAGATAATTTAAAACAAAAAGAAATATCTGAACGGTTAAATATCTCTCAATCATTTGTGTCACGGGCACTGACTAAATGTATAACGGAAGGTATTGTCCAAATTAATGTTATTCCTCCCGCGAATATTTTTTTACAGCTAGAACAAGAGCTGCAAACAAAGTTTGGTATCTCAAATGCCATTGTGGTTGATGCGGACAGTGATGATGACGAAAAAATAAAAAACACCATCGGTTCGGCTGCGGCTTATTATTTACAAGTTACGTTACAACCTAATGAGTTGGTTGGTGTTTCCGCCTGGAGTAGCACGATAAAATCTATGGTTGATAATATGCCGCCTTTAAGTGTGAAAGCACAAGGGGTTGTTCAGTTGCTGGGCGGCGTCGGTCTCAACCGAAATGTTCAGGCTAATTTTCTCACGTATGAGTTAGCGAAAAAATTGAATTGTCCTTCTTATTTACTTCCTTCACAGAATGTGGTCAGTGCCGTTGGTGATGTATCATATAAGCAACAGCAATTGGCAATTAGCGAAGTTTCTGATGTGATTGATATGTTTCCTAAAGTAGATGTTGCTTTGGTCGGAATTGGTACATTGGAACCGTCCTCTTTATTAAGATGGTCCGGGTTGCATTATAATTCTGATATTCTGCAATTATTAGCCAAAAAGGGGGCTGTCGGTGATATTTGTTTACACTATTATGATCAGCATGGAATACCGGTATTGGCAGAGAATGAAGATCCGATGATTGGAATGAATCTAGAACTTATCCAAAAATGCCAGAGGGTTATTGCTCTGGCCGGTGGTAGTGCAAAAGTGAGTGCAATCAAAGGTGCCCTAAGAGGTCATTACATTGATGTATTGATTACCGATTATAAAACGGCACAGACCTTGTTGAAGGATTAACTTTTACTAAGAACTATAAGCCGATAATCTTTTGTTTAAAAAGGATATTTATATCTTACCTTTTACCCAGTCTCTTTATCCTATCTATACTCCATATAAATAAAATGTGATTTGTCTCTAACTTTTGAACATTGGCTTTAGACAAGTCATATAAAATTACCTATTCTCTTTATAAATATATAATCACACATGAATATATATTCAAGGTAATAAAACCAATATTAAGGAGAATGACATGACAACTAAATTTTTCAAATCAAGCGTATTGGCATTATCACTGGCTATGTCAAGTTTTGCTTTCGCTGATAATGGGTTGATTGCGATTATTACACCGTCCCATGACAATCCTTTCTTTAAAGCGGAGGCTGATGGGGCAAAACAAAAGGCGGAAGAGTTAGGTTACACAACACTGGTCGCTTCCCATGATGATGATGCGAATAAACAAGATCAACTTATCTCAACCGCAGTTGCCCGAAAAGCCAAGGCTATTATCCTGGATAATGCAGGTTCTGATGTAACCATCGGAGCTTTAGAAAAAGCGAAAGCTGCCGGTGTGCCTGCTTTCTTAATTGATCGTGAGATCAATAAAACGGGCGTTGCAGTTTCTCAGATCGTATCGAATAACTATCAAGGTGCTCAGCTTGGCGCACAGAAATTTGTTGAATTGATGGGCGAAAAAGGCCTGTATGTCGAATTATTAGGGCGTGAATCGGATACCAATGCCTCGGTCCGCTCCCAAGGTTTTCATGACATCATTGATGATTATCCGGATATGAAAATGGTTGCCCAACAAACAGCAAACTGGAGCCAAACGGAAGCCTTTACCCGTATGGAATCCATTTTACAAGCTAACCCTAATATTAAAGGCGTCATTTCAGGCAATGACACTATGGCATTAGGTGCGGAAGCCGCCTTAAAAGCCGCTGGGCGGAATGATGTGATTGTCGTCGGATTTGATGGTAGTGATTATGTGCGTGATTCCATTTTGGCAAATGGAAATATTAAAGCGACAGTATTGCAACCTGCTTGGGATCAAGCGCAGGAAGCCGTAGTACAAGCAGATGCTTACATTAGAACCGGTAGTACCGGAAAAGATGAAAAACAATTGATGGATTGTATTTTGATTGACGCTGCTAATGCAAGACAACTGAATAAATTTGCCTTGAGTCAATAATTTTCAATTGCTAGATAGAGTTGGGTACTCTGAATTGCAGAGTACCCAGAATAAATAGAGGGGGCGCAGATGTATTGTATGTATAAACGATGGACTTCTAGGATAGCAATTTTGTTCAGCTGTTTGTTTTTTGTCGGATGTGAAGTTGTTCCATTGGATAGTGCCGGAAAGCCGATCATTCCTATGACTGAAGAGGAAGCGAACTCTTTAAAAAATATGCAACCAGGCGAAATTGTGATTAGGGTTTGGGATGGCATTTTTGCAGAAGGCAAAACAGCGGCGGTGGATTGGGAGGCTTTGGATAAAGCAACCAATGATCGTAGCCATTTTGTGCGATTTTCAGGCGTAGTTGAGAGTATTGAAGAAAAATCAAGAATAACGGATTTTAACGTTAAAGTGGGTGATACGGTATTAACCGTACAGATTGGCGATATCTTGCGTGGTAATTCCGTGCGTGATGCAACAAAATTAGTTAATTTTGATCAATTTAAAAATCAAGTCCAGTTCGCCCAATTTTCGAAAGCACTCAATAAGAAAGCGGTGGAAGGTATTGCCAAACCGGATGCAAGCTGGGTGGGCAGTGATGTGACGGTGTTAGCCGCAGTGACGATTAAAAATAATCAAGTCCAAGATATCATTCCGTTAGAAATTGATAAAAGGTGAGTTTTATGGCAACTGAAGATAAAGATGTTGTAATGCACGCTGAAAATATTTCAATGGTGTTTCCGGGTACTAAAGCGCTGGATGATGTTAATTATAATGTTTATCGTGGCGCAGTAAATGTGATTATCGGTGAAAATGGCGCGGGCAAATCGACACTGATGAAAATCTTGGCTGGCGTACAACAGCCGACGGAAGGCAATCTCTATATTAATAACGAGAAAGTGGCTATTACAAGCACGCGTAGCGCCGCAGAACATGGAATCGGCATGGTTCATCAGGAACTGAACTTGGCGGAGAATTTAAGTGTTATGGAAAACATTTTTCTCGGGCGAGAAATTCAATCCGGTCTTTCTCCGATTAATAATGAAGAACAGTACCAAATCACGAAAGAAGCATTAAAACGCCTCAAACAAGATATTGATCCTAAAGAAATCGTTTCAAACTTAAAAGTCGGCCAAAAACAATTAATTGAAATTGCCAAAGCATTAGTCGGTAAAATCGATATTCTGATTTTAGATGAACCGACCTCAGCATTAAGTAAAACGGAAGTGCAAATTTTATTTAATGTTATTCGCGAATTAACCTCGCAGGGCGTTTCTATTATCTATATTTCTCATCGTCTGGAAGAATTAATGGAAATAGGAACCTGCATTACTATTTTACGTGATGGAAAGTTTCAAGCCGAAGCGATGGTAAAAGATATTGACGTTCCTTGGATTGTAAGAGAGATGTTAGGTAGTGATCCGGTTACTGATTTTTTACCGCCAAACCGCACTTTTGGCCCTAAAATTCTTGAGGCCGAACATATTACCTACATTAATGAATCAGAAAATACCTTAGTAAATGACGTCTCATTTTCATTGCGTGCCGGGGAAATAGTCGGAATATATGGTTTGATGGGGGCTGGCCGCACAGAATTATTTGAATGTTTGTTAGGACAATCGCAATATTCCGGTCGCTTTTCATTGAACGGTGCCATTATTAATTCGAATATCTCAACCACAAATCGTATCAAAATGGGGCTTGGATTAGTACCGGAGGATCGAAAACGTTCCGGCATTTTTCCTATCACCTCCGTCGGCGATAATCTGACGATGTCGAGCTTATGGAAACGTTTAAAAAAGAATTTTGCTATCTCAGATGATGATGAGAAAAAGGCGATTGATTCTACAATTAATGAACTATCAATTAAGGTTTCGTCTCCTGCCGTCGAAATTCAAGCGTTAAGCGGCGGCAATCAACAAAAAGTGGTGATCGGGCGTTCTTTATTGACGGAGCCTAAGGTGCTGTTATTAGACGAACCGACCCGAGGAATTGACATCGGTGCAAAAGCCGATGTATTCGAAATGATGGTGAAGTTATCGCAGCAGGGTATCGGCATTTTATTCTCCACATCTGATTTAAAAGAAATTATGGCGGTTTCCGACCGAATTTTAGTGATGTCAAACGGTAAACTAACCGCAGATGTATTACGAAGTGAAACCGATGAAACCAGCTTAGTCGTAGCTAGTTCTAAAGAATGTTATACGGTTTTTAATAATTAAGGTTAATGAGGTACGTTATGTCAAAAGCAGGTTCATCCAATAATATTATGCTACTTATTTTAAAGCTCAGAACATTTATTGCGTTATTTGCTATCTTAGCTTTTTTTGCAGTGACCGTTGATGGATTTCTTAATCCTGCCAGCGTGATTATTATGATTAAACACATATCTATCAATGCCTTACTTGCATTAGGTATTACATTCGTGATTATTACGGCCGGCATCGATTTATCTATCGGGGCAATTTTAGGATTGTGCGGGATGGTTGCCGGTTACCTTATTTCCAAAGGAATCGTCCTTCCGCTGTTTGGGGTCGCTATTTTTCCGAGCGTTTGGGTAATCGTTCCGCTGGTGATTTTGCTCGGCGGCGCAATCGGTGCGGTTAATGGTTTTATTATCACCCGCTATAATGTTGCGCCTTTCATTTGTACGCTGGGCACCATGTATATTATCCGTGGTGCGGCAATGTTAACTTCTAACGGCGAAACATTCCCGGGGTTATCCGGCAATCCCCAATTAGGCAATACCGGCTTTGAGGTGATTGGCGCCGGAACGCTATTGGGTATTCCGTATTCGATTTGGCTGATGTTTATTGTTGCCGGGGTGATTGCTTATATTGCGAAAAAACTCCCTTTTGGACGGCATATTTATGCGATTGGTGACAATGAAAGGGCGGCAGAACTATCCGGTATTAAAGTGAATAACACCAAAGTTTGGGTGTATGTGATTTCAGGGGTTTGCGCGGCATTGGCGGGTATCGTTGTGACCTCACAATTGGTTGCCAGCCACCCGGCAACCGGCAATGCTTTTGAAATGAATGCGATTGCGGCCGTTGTGCTTGGCGGAACATCACTTGCCGGAGGGCGGGGTACGATTGGCGGAACGTTAATCGGTGCATTCGTCATCGGTATTTTGGCGGATGGTTTAGTCATGATGGGCGTGAGTGAATTTTGGCAAATGGTAATTAAGGGAATCGTCATTATTGTTGCGGTTGTGATTGATCAGTTACAAAACAAATTACAGTACAAAGCTGCCGTTGCGTCACAAAAAGTGTGATTATGCAGGGCGCAAAATTTTTTAAATTAATTGGAATATATATTCAATTATGAATATATAAGGAGAAAGAGATGAATCCATATAAACTGTCATACGATGAAATAACCAAAAAAGCGAAAGCGATACGGCGGAAAATTGTTGTATTGAATGCGAATAGTCCGGCCGGCGGGCATACAGGCGCTGATTTATCCCAAGTGGAGATTTTAGCCTCGCTCTATTTCCGAGTGTTAAATTGCTCGCCAGCGGACTTAAAAAATCCGGAACGGGATATTTATATTCAATCGAAAGGACATGGTGCCGGTGGTTACTACTGCTGCCTTGCGGAAGCCGGTTATTTTCCCGAATCATGGCTAGCAACTTATCAGCATGCAGATTCCAAGTTGCCCGGTCATCCGGTGCGTCAAAAAACGCCCGGTGTCGAACTTAACACAGGAGCTTTAGGGCATGGACTACCCGTTGCGGTTGGTCTGGCAATTGCGGCTAAAAAATCGGGAAGTCGACGTAAAATTTATGTCTTAACCGGTGATGGTGAGTTAGGGGAAGGAAGCAATTGGGAAGCGGCAATGGTAGCAGCGCAATATAAACTGGATAACTTGATCATCATTAATGACAAAAATAATCTGCAACTTGCCGGTTATACCAAAGATATTCTTTGTACCGATCCGCTAGATGAGAAATGGAAAGCGTTTGGTATGGAAGTGCATGAATGCGAAGGCAATAATGTTCGTTCTATAGTCGAAACACTGGAAAATTTAAAACTGAATGGCAAACCGCACGTCGTGATTGCCAATACCATCAAAGGTGCCGGTATTTCCTTTATTCAAGGGAAACCGGAATGGCATCACAGAGTTCCAAAAGGTGATGAAGTCGAATTAGCGTTAGAGGAGTTAAAAGATGAGTAATGCAGAGCATTTAGCCAATATTATGGTCGAGCGTTTTATCAACGCAGTGAATAACGGCGTGGATCTGGTGCCGGTGGTTGCGGATTCCACTTCTACGGCAAAAATAGCACCGTTCATCAAAGCCTTTCCTGAGCGTTTGGTCAACGTGGGGATTGCAGAGCAAACGTTAGTGGGCAGTGCCGCGGGGTTGGCGTTAGGCGGAAAAGTCGCCGTAACTTGCAATGCCGCGCCGTTCTTAATTTCCCGGGCTAACGAACAGGTAAAAGTGGATATCTGCTATAACAACACCAATGTTAAATTGTTCGGATTGAATTCCGGGGCAAGTTATGGACCTCTTGCCAGCTCTCATCACAGTATTGACGATATTAGCGTGATGCGGGGTTTTGGTAATATTCAAATTTTCGCCCCATCCAGTCCATTAGAGTGCCGTCAAATTATTGATTATGCCATTGGTCATATTGGGCCGGTTTATATTCGTTTAGACGGCAAAGAGCTTCCTGAAATTCATGATGAACGCTACCGATTTGTACCGGGCAAGATTGATGTATTGAAAAAAGGTGAAAAAGTTGCCTTGGTTGCAATGGGTTCAACCGTACATGAAATTGTGACGGCAGCAGCACTGTTGGAAGAAAGAAGCATTAATGTAACCGTGATTAATGTGCCGTCAATTCGTCCTTGTGACACGACCGCACTTTTTAATGAGCTGAAAGACAGTCAATATGTGATTACGGTAGAAGAGCACAATGTCAATGGCGGTCTTGGGAGTTTGGTTGCCGAAGTGATTGCCGAACACGGTGTTGCGATTAGGCTAATCCGCCTAGGTATCGCCGATGGCGAATATGCGTTGGGGGCGGAGCGCAAAGCAATGCGCAAATATCATGGCATTGATGCGGAAAGTATTGTGAACCGAGTATCTGCGTTCAGTTAAGGAGATAACGCAATGGCAACACCTTTTATTGTCTCGCTTGACGAGGGAACAACGAATGCGAAAGCGATTACGGTGGCGCAAGACGGCGATATTTTATCGAAAGGTAGTGTTCCCGTACAGTTAGAACATCCTGTGGCAGGCTGGGCAGAACAAGATCCGATAGCCATTTGGGAAGCGACTCGGAAAGCCATCATGCTTTGTTTAGAGGGGTTGGATGTATCTGATTTGAAAGGTGTTGCTATCAGTAATCAGCGGGAATCGGTACTGATCTGGGATAGACAGACTGGCAAACCGTTATCTCCGGTTGTCAGTTGGCAATGCCGTCGTAGCGAGGCGCTTTGCCAAACGATTGCATTCTCCCTGGAAGCGGACGAAATCAAGCAACGGACGGGCGCGGTTTTAGACCCATTATATCCGGCTTCAAAAATTAAATGGTTACTGAATCATCTTGAAAACGGCATGGAGCGGGCGAAAAGTGGTGAGCTTTGTGTGGGAACCATTGATGTTTGGTTGGTGTGGCAATTAACAGCAGGTGAGTCGTTTGTCACAGACTTTTCCAATGCTTCGCGCTATCAACTGTTCAATATCCATACCGGGCAATGGGATGCGCGTTTACTTGAAATCTTTGCGATTCCCGAGCAATGCTTGCCTGAAATTCGGCCTTCAAGCGGTTATCGCGGAGTGACTAAAGATAGTGGCGTTTTGCCCGATGCTATTCCGGTATTGTCGCAAATTGGGGATTCTCATGCCGCACTTTATGGGCAAGATGGTTTTGTTGATGGTGTGGTCAAGGCGACCTATGGCACGGGGAGTTCCTTAATGACCAAATCATCGTTTGTGCCGGAGAAAGATTTTGGTGTCGGCACCACGGTCGCATGGCATGACGGGGAATTAAGCATAGCGCTGGAAGGGAATATTACCCACACGGGATCCGCACTGGGTTTTGTTACACGTTTATTGGGCATTTCAGGTGTTGATGTACTGAGTGAAATGGCTCAATCCGTGAATCATAATCAAGGTGTTTATTTTGTACCGGCACTTGCCGGACTGGGCGCACCGTATTGGGATTCGCAAGCACGCGGCATTATTACCGGATTAACCGATGCGACAACACCGGCAGTCGTTGCCCGCGCTGCGTTTGAATCGGTTACCTATCAAATTGCCGATCTCTTTTTTGCTATGGAAAAAACCTTAGGCAAACCATTAGAAACACTGTCCGTCGATGGCGGGCCGACTAAAAACCGTTGGTTAATGCAGCTGCAAGCCGATGTGTTGCAACGACCGATTGTTTGTGGCGATGTTGCCGAAGTTTCGGCGCTAGGCGCGGCATATTTGGCGGGTAGGGCATTAGGTTGGTGGAAAACCTATGCCGATCTTTTGGCATTACCGCATAAAACCCATACGATTCTGCCAAATCCGAAATCAGACAGAATTGAACAAAACTATCAGGCTTGGCAAAGTGCGGTACAAAAAGCAAGATTCAATTAATTTAAGTAGTACGAAAGGAGTGAATTATTATGAAAAAATCATTAGATAAAATGACATTAGCGGTGCTTATCGGTAATCGCGGTTTCTTCCCAAGTTACTTGGTTGGTGATGCCAAACGAGAAGCGGTACGTATTTTTGATGAACTTGGTATTAACACGGTGATGCTAACCGAAGAGCAAACGAACTACGGTGGCATTGAAACCTATCAGGATGCAAAAATTGCAGCGCAAATGTTAAAACAACATCGTGATGAAATTGCCGGAATCGTGATTTTATTACCGAATTTCGGTGATGAAAAAGCACTATCGCAGGCGATTCGTTTATCCGGTTTGAATGTGCCGGTATTAGTGCAAGCGGAAGATGACAATTTGGATAAAATGGGATTGGCGACCCGTCGTGATAGTTTTTGTGGAAAAATTTCCCTGTGTAATAACCTACGCCAGTTTGATATTCCTTTTACTTTAACCACTCAACATACCTGTGCGCTGAGCAGTGATATTTTCAAACAAGATCTGCTTTCATTTGTTTCTGTCTGTCGCGTGGTTAAAGCCCTGCGCGGCTGCCGAGTTGGTGCCATCGGTGCAAGACCTGCGGGCTTCAATACGGTTCGTTACAGCGAAAAATTATTAGAGCGTTTAGGTATTTCAGTCGAGACGATTGATTTATCGGAAATTTTTGCCGGCGTTAATCGATTACGCGATGATGATTTACGGATTGCCGAAAAATTGGAATTATTGAAAGCAAATGCCGATGCCTCGGCGATTCCGCAAGAAAAATTACATATGATGGCGAAATTATTTGTTGTTATCAGTAACTGGATTATTGAAAACGGGATTGATACCACCGCGATCCAATGTTGGACTTCATTGCAAGATACGTTAGGCATCAATGTGTGTTCAATCATGAGCGTGATGTCGGGTCAACTCATGCCAAGCGCTTGCGAAGTCGATGTAATGGGCGCCTTGTCAATGTATGCGCTCTCCATCGCGTCAATGAAACCCGCCTCCATCGCGGACTGGAACAACAACTTCGGCGAAGAGCGTGACAAATGCGTGATGTTTCATTGTGGCAACTATGCAACCGAGGAGTTGGATAATCCGTTTATGAGCACTGCGGATATCATCGGCACCACCGTAGGTTGTGAGAATACCTGCGGTGCAATTAATGGGCGTATGAAAGCAGGACCACTCACTTATTTCCGGCTTTCAACCGATGACTTCAGCGGCAAAGTAAAAGCGTATGTCGGCGAGGGGAAATTTGTTGATGATGAATTAGAGACGGTCGGATGCCGAGCGGTTATTCAGGTAAAAGGTTTGGAGGAACTGCTTGCCTATATTTGCAACAATGGCTTCGAGCATCATGTCGCGATGAACCATTCCTCTTCGGCAAAAGTATTGTATGAAGTATTTACTAAATATCTCGGAGTAGAGTGTTATTATCATAAATAACTCTCTGTATTAAAATTGAAAAAAGCAAGACGCCGATGGTTTCTTGCTTTTTTATTCATTACGTTTGCCAGCAATGATGTTTTGTCAGATAACGGGCGAAGCTTACACTATACATAGTGGTTCTTCTTTTACTATAATAATGCTATCGTGATTTTTTATCGTACCTAAATCTTAAGGAACCAAACAATGAAAAAACTTTCGGCTCTTTTTACTGCCGCAACCATGCTGTTTGCTGTCAGCAATGCAGCGAAAGCAGATAACGACACGGTTTATCTTTACACTTGGACTGAGTATGTGCCGAGTGGGTTATTGGATAACTTCACCAAAGAAACCGGGATTAAAGTGATTGTTTCCAGTTTGGAATCGAATGAAACCATGTATGCCCGCCTGAAAACCTTGGGTAAAAACGGCGGTTATGACGTGATTGCACCGTCTAACTATTTCGTTTCCAAAATGCGTAAAGAAGGCATGCTGATGCCGTTGGATCACAGTAAGTTACCGGTGTTAAAAGAGTTAGATCCGAATTTGCTGAACAAACCTTACGACCCGAATAACCAATATTCACTGCCGCAAATTCTCGGGGCGCCGGGCATTGCCTATAATCGTGATGTGGTAGATTCGAGCAAAATCAGCTCTTGGGGCGATTTGTGGAAGCCGGAATATAAAGATCAGCTCCAGTTGCTTGACGATGCGCGCGAGATTTTTAATATTGCGTTGTTGAAATTGGGACAGGATCCGAACACCACCGATCCGGCGGTGATCAAACAAGCCTATGAAGAGTTGCTTAAATTACGTCCGAATGTACTAGCGTTCAGCTCGGATAATCCGGCGAATGCGTTTGTTGCCGGCGAAGTGGATCTGGGCATGCTGTGGAACGGCTCGGCATATATCGCACGCAAAGACGGTGCGCCAATCGATCTGTTGTGGCCAAAAGAAGGCCCGGTGTTATGGGTGGATACCCTAGCCATTCCAACCACTTCAAAAAATCCGGATGGCGCACATAAGCTGATCAACTATTTGCTCAGCGCCGAAGTGGCAAAAGAGTTGGCGTTGGAAATCGGCTATCCGACCCCGAATCTGGAAGCACAAAAATTGCTGCCGGCGGAAATGGTCAACGATAGCTCGTTGTATCCACCGGCGGAAATCCTGCAAAAAAGCTACTGGCAAGATGATGTCGGCGATGCCGCGATTATCTACGAAAATTACTATCAGCAGTTGAAAGTAGCGAAGTAAATCTCAAGTGCGGTCAGACAAAAGTTGACCGCACTTTTGTTTTAGTTGGTAGATGGTTAGTCGGCATAAGGAAATCGGATGTCAAAAAGTGAGCGCTTATTTACCTTGCTGCAAATCTTGAGAGGGCATAAATATCCCCTGCAAGGAACGGTGTTGGCGCAAAGGCTGAATATCAGTTTGCGCACGCTGTATCGGGATATCGACAGTTTGCGTGCACAAGGCGCCAATATTGAAGGCGAGGCAGGTATCGGTTATCTGCTGCGCAAAGAGTTTGAACTGTCGAAACTGATGTTGACAGAAAGTGAAATCGAAGCGTTAGTGCTGGGCATGCGTTGGGTCAAACGCTATGCCGACAGCGAACTGAGTCAAGCGGCTGAAAACGGCTTGAGTAAAATTTCAGCCTTATTGCCACCGCACTTATCACAACAGTTGCAAAACAGCGCACTGTTTATTGCCAGCAGCAACAATCCGGCAACGTTTTTGGATGGCATTTTTATCAAATTGCGCCATGCGATTCAGCAACAACTGAAAGTGAAACTCACCTACCGTGATGAAAAACAACAGTCTTCGCAACGTATCATTTATCCGTTTGCCATCGGTTTTTTCGAACAGGCGCAACTGGTTACCGCTTGGTGTGAATTGCGCCAAGCATTTCGTCATTTCCGTCCCGATCGGATTCTTGCAATTGAATTGAGTGATGAACAATACCAACCGGATCGCACTTTGCTGTTGCAGCGCTGGCAGAAAACCTTGGGTGACTGCACTCGTGGCTAACAGACCTTAAACACTGCTGACAAAAACTGTCATGCGCTTCGGTTATATTGAGCTTGCAGCCAAACAATCATTGAATGAAAGGAGATTATGATGTCATCACTAACCTTATACACCCACCCGATGTCGCGTGGACGAACCGCCCGCTGGATGCTGGAAGAGATTGGCGTACCTTATGAAAGCGTGGTCTTTTCCGATTTCAGCGGTGCCATGAAAGCCGCTGATTATCTGGCGATCAACCCGATGGGCAAAGTGCCGGCGTTGAAGCACGGCGATACGGTGATCACCGAATGTGCGGCGATCTGCGCTTATCTTGCCGATGCGTTTCCAGAAAAAGGCTTAGCACCGGCGCTGAATGATCCACAGCGCGGCGTCTATTACCGCTGGTTGTTTTTTGCCGCTGCTCCGCTAGAAGCGGCGATGATGGAAGTTGCGTTGCAACTGCAACCGAAAGAGAGTGACCGTACCGCATTGGGTTACGGCAATTTGCCGTTGTGTTTGAATACCCTCGAGCAAACTTTGCAACAACATGACTTTTTGTGTGGCAACCGTTTTAGCGCCGCCGATTTATACCTTGCCGAAGTATTGGATTTCGGGATTCATGCGGTCAAGGTCATCGAAGCCAAACCGGTTTTCACCGACTACATCGCCCGCCAACAAGCCCGAGCAAGCTATGCCCGTGCAACAAAAATTGATGATGATCTGTTTGCCGAAATCAGTGTGAACGGGTAAATTGATATTCTTATTCAATCTAAAGTGCGGTCTGACCGCACTTTGTCATTTCAGGAGCCACTATGATCCACGCCCATTGGACAAACTCATTACAAGATCCGGTTTATTTGGACGGCTTGCAGATTCGCAAACGTGTTTTTGTGGAAGAACAGGGTTTCTCCATTGAGATTGAAATTGATGAACTCGAAGCACAATGTGAATACCTGACGCTTTACAGCGCTGACAACCAAGCACTGGCAACCGCGCGGATTTATCCGTATGCCGAGGGCGTGTATAAATTACAACGGATTGCGGTATTACCATCGCAGCGCGGTAAAAAACTGGGCGAGCGTTTGATGTTAGAGATGGAAAAGCGAGTGAAAGGGTATGGTAGCCGACGAGCGATTCTAGGGGCACAGGATTCGGCAATTGCGTTTTATCAAAAGTGCGGTTATCAGGTCTATGGCGACGGCTACGAAGAAGAAGGCGTGCCGCATCATATGATGGAGAAACGACTTTAGTTTTTTCCCTTCTGTACCCAATACCGATAAGGCGCTACCGCACTTTCACTGTGCAGCAGAGTGTGATCCATAAATTGGCAAAAGCTCGGAATATCGCGGGTGGTTGCGGGGTCATCAGCGATCACTAACAGCACCTCGCCATCTCGCATATGGCGGATGGCTTTGCGTACCAACATCACCGGTTCCGGACAACGCAATCCCAAGGTGTCTAAGGTTTCACTAATTTCAATTTGATTCATAAATTTTTACTTATTTGTTTGTGTTAGGCGATATAATAGCGCAGATAGCCTTATTTTAGGAGTTTTTGATGTCGAATTCGCAACAGGCGCTTTTTCAACAACATTTGCGCAGTCTGCAACCTGTGGTGCAGGATATTTTGCAAACCAACCATGCCGACGGGATTTGGATTTATGCCGGGCAGGAACAGTGCTATTTTTTGGACGATCAGACCAAACCGTTTAAAATCAATCCGTTGTTTAATTATTTTGTGCCGCATCCGCAAGCCAGCGGCAGTTGGCTATATCTGGACGGTGTCAACAAACCGCACTTGTATTTCTATCAGCCTGATGATTATTGGTATTTGCACCAGCCTGCACCGCAGGCGTTCTGGACAGAAGAATTTCAATGGACGATTTTAAAACACGCTGATGAGATCAAAACCTATCTTGGTGATCCGCAACATAGCTTGTATTTGGGAGAAGAAGTGCGGTTGGCAGAGGCGCTGGGCTTTAGTCAAATCAATCCGCAAAAAGCACTAAATTATCTGCATTATCAACGCAGTAGCAAAACCGAATATGAAATCGCCTGTGTATACCACGCGCAATTTGCCGCCCTAAAAGGGCATCAGGCAGCACAAGCCGCTTTTTTCGAGGGGAAATCGGAATTTGAGATCAACTTGGCGTATCTGCAAGCCAGCCAACAATCGGATTTGAACGTGCCCTACGCCAATATCGTGGCAATCAACCAATATAGTGCGGTGCTGCATTACACTGCATTGCAACAGCAAAATCCAGCGCAGCGTTTGAGTTTTTTACTCGATGCCGGTGCCAGTCATTTGGGCTATGCTTCAGATATTACCCGCAGTTACAGCCTTGATCCCCATGATGAATTTGCGGAAATGATTCGGGTGTTGGAACACAATAAGCTGGCACTGATTGAACAAATGCAAGTGGGGTATAATTACCTGAGTTACCATACCATGATGCAGCAGATGATTGCGCAGATGCTACAGGATTTTGAGCTGGTGCAGTTGCCGGCGGAGCAAATTTTTGAAGAAGGGATTAACCGCAGTTTCTTTCCGCACGGATTGGGACATTTTTTAGGATTGCAGGTGCATGATGTGGCGGGCTTTCAGCAGAATCGACGAGGTACCCACAAAGCGCCACCGGACGTTTATCCAAGTTTGCGCTGCACCCGCACTTTAGCGCCGAATATGGTGCTGACGGTCGAGCCGGGGCTGTATTTTATTCCGCTGTTGTTGCAGCAGTGGCGTAACCACCCGCTTGGCAACCGTTTTAATTGGCAAAAAATCGAGCATTTTAGCGCCTATGGTGGCATTCGCACTGAAGATAATATTGTGATCAGGGCAAGCGGTGCAGAAAATCTGACGCAACAGGCGTTGACCGCACTTGGTGGCTAATGCTTTACAAACAGAGTTGAAACAGCAACAATGCGTTATTTAATCCCCGAAAGTGCGGTCGAGTTTAGCGAAGAGATTAAAAAAAGCCGTTTTATCACCTATCTGCAAGCAACGTCGGGAATCGAACAGGCGAAGGCGTTTTGGCAGCAGCTGAAACAGCAGCATCCGAACGCTCGTCATCACTGTTGGGCAGCCGTAGCAGGCAGACCAAACGATTCGCAGCAGTTGGGTTTTTCCGACGACGGCGAGCCGTCCGGCACCGCAGGCAAGCCGATGTTGAATGTGTTGCTCGGCAGTGGCATTGGCGAGATAAGTGCGGTGGTGGTGCGTTATTACGGCGGCATTCAACTTGGCACCGGCGGTTTGGTGCGCGCCTACGGCAATGGCGTGCAACAGGCGTTGAAATTGCTCAACACCCTAGAAAAAATCGAACGCCAAGCCTTTGCGCTCCGCTGTGATTATGAACAGATCAAGCTGGTGCAGCAATTGGTGAAACAGTATCAAGTTGAGATTATCGAACAGCAATTCGCACAGCGGATTGAATTACGGCTGGCAATCGATGAAGAGCAGTTTGCTGAATTCAGCCAAGCGCTGTATAACCGTAGTGGCGGCAGCTTAACCCTAACAGCGAATTAACAGTAGAGTAAAAGAGAAAACAGCGTGCATATACAGTCAATTATTCGCATTGTCGGAATTTTAGTGATGTGCTTTTCGCTCACCATGCTGGCGCCGGCGTTGATTGCGTTGCTCTATGCGGACGGTGGCGGCAGTGCGTTTGTGAAAACCTTTTTTATCACATTGGCAAGTGGGGCGCTATTGTGGTGGTCAACCCACACCCACAAACAAGAATTGCGTTCGCGTGAAGGTTTTTTGATCGTGGTGCTATTTTGGGTGGTGCTGGGCAGTGTCGGTGCGTTGCCGTTTTTACTGTTTGACTCGCCGCAGTTGAATGTGGCGAATGCGTTTTTCGAATCTTTTTCCGGCTTAACCACCACCGGTGCCACGGTGATTGTCGGCTTGGACAGCTTGCCGAAAGCGATTTTGTTCTATCGTCAAATGTTGCAGTGGCTGGGAGGAATGGGGATCATCGTATTGGCAGTGGCGATTATTCCGTTATTGGGCATCGGCGGCATGCAGCTGTATCGCGCCGAAATGCCAGGACCGCTGAAAGAACAAAAAATGCGTCCGCGCATTGCTGAAACCGCCAAAGCGTTGTGGGTGATCTATTCCACATTAACTCTGTTTTGTGCATGTGCGTATTGGCTGGCGGGGATGGATCTGTTCGATGCGGTCAGCCATAGCTTTTCCACCATTTCCATCGGTGGTTTCTCCACCCACGATGCCAGTCTTGGCTATTTCAATAACAGTTTAATCAATGTGATCTCCGCCGTCTTTCTGTTTATTTCCGGCTGTAATTTTGCCCTGCACTTTTCAGCTTATTCCGAACTGGGAAAAAGTAATATTTTTAGGCTCTATTTTACTGACCCTGAATTCAAAGCGTTTTTATTTATTCAATTCAGTTTGGTGACGATCTGCACCGTTAGCCTGGTCAGTCACAGCCATTTTGCCGATACCAAAGAGGCGCTGGAACATGCTTTACTGCAATCAGTGTCGATTTCAACCACGGCTGGTTTCACCACTTCCTCATTTGACAGCTGGCCGTCGTTTCTGCCGATGTTGTTATTAATGACCTCGTTTATCGGCGGCTGTGCCGGTTCGACCGGTGGTGGTTTGAAGGTGATTCGGGTATTGTTATTGTTTGTGCAAGGTAAGCGTGAGATGAACCGTTTGGTACATCCGAATATCGTACAGCCGATCAAATTGGGCGATCGGGTGCTATCGGAGCGGATTATTCAAGGGATTTGGGCGTTTTTTTCTGCCTATCTGCTGATCTTTATTCTGTGCCTGCTGGCGGTGATTGCCTGCGGCGTGGAGAGTTTTGATGCGTTTAATGCGGTGGTGGCTTGTTTAAACAATCTTGGACCGGGCTTGGGCAGTATCAGCAGCAACTTCGTTACCATTCCCGACAGTGCAAAATGGATTCTGACTTTCGCCATGATCTGCGGACGGTTGGAAGTATTTACCTTGCTGGTGTTGTTCACACCGGCATTTTGGAAAAGCTAACAGAAAAAACAAAAGAGCGGTTATTGTTGATGAAAACCTTGATTATTTATGCGTCCGTTGAAGGGCAAACCCAAAAAATTGCACAGGCTATAGCGACTGAAATACAAAACCAAGATCAAAGTGCGGAGGTCAATTTAGTCGCACTCAGCGTTGCAGAGCAGCAGAATTTGGCGCACTACGATCAGATCATTATCGGTGCTTCAATTCGTTACGGACATTTTAATAAAACCTTAGAACCTTATATCGCACGCCATGCAGAGTTGTTAAATTGTAAAAAAACGGCATTCTACAGTGTGAATCTCACGGCGCGCAAAGCCGATAAAAACACCCCTGAAACCAATGGCTACACACGCAAATTGTTGCAGCGCATCGACTGGCATCCGACCCAAAGTGCGGTTTTCGCCGGAGCGTTACGTTACCCACGTTATGGTTTTTTTGATCGTTTTATGATCCGTTTGATTATGAAAATCACCGGTGGCGAAACCGACACCAGCAAAGAAGTGGAATATACCGATTGGGCGAAGGTGGCGGCGTTTGCGCAGCATTTTAAATCATAGCAATAATCCTTTCGCCCCTTGTGGGAGAAGGACAGATTTTGGCTTCGTTCAGAAGCAAAAATCAGGATGAGGGGGCAGGATGTGGTGCTGTGATCCGATATCT
>NZ_VDHB01000033.1:0-9254 GCF_006227735.1 Testudinibacter sp. 'clade 2' | reverse complement strand
CTCAGATATAACAATGAGTACTGGAGAAGACTTTTACTTTCACATTCCAGTTTGTGAAAATAGGACAGAATTATATTTAGACGATATTTGTATATTACACAATGATTTAATTACATTCTTAGAGTTATTTTCGGTAATAGATAAAAGCTATGATCAAGTTGAAGATATTAATCGGCTAACATCTAAACTGAAAGAGCAGGAAAGTATCATTATTGAAAAGGACAAAAAAATAACCGAACTAAAATCACTATCTGAAAAAACTCTAAACCCTAAAACAGAAAATAGCTATTTGAATATTATTGCGGCATTGCTTGAAACCACACTGGAAAATAATGTTTTTGGGAGTCAGAATAAACTAATTGAGCATTTATCATCTAATTACCAAGGCTATATAGGTTTATCTGAAGCTAACTTAAGAAAGCAATTCGCAGCAGCCAAACAAAGCCTAAAAAATCTTTAAACTAATCTATATAGATCGCTATTCGGTCTATATAGACTGAATACCCTTTCCGCATTCCATAAAATACCTCTCGTAACGTTACGCAACACCACGAAACAAAACGGACGAGAGGTTATTTAATGAAAGTACAACCACAATTCCCCCAAAAAAACCAAGTATGGATCAGCACTGCCGAGGTTATGGCAATGCTTTCCTTTGGGCGTACTAAACTCAATGAGTTAGTCAAAACAAATCAATTTCCGCAGCCTATCCGCTTGACCAGTAACTTTATCCGCTGGGATTTAGCCGAAGTCAACGAATGGATCGAGCAACAAAAAGCCAACCGAGGAACAATCCAATGACCCGATTAATGACCGTGGCCAGAGCCTTAATTGTTAATCCGCATATCGGTATTAGCGAAAAGGAATCCTATTTCAATTGCCACTTTCTGAATGCCAGAAATGAAGTGAACGAAATCGAGAGAACCTTAGATATTGAGATTGAGCGAGTTAAAGAGAAAAGCGAAGCCGGGCGGTATTACACCCGTTATTTATTGGGAAGTGCCGAACAAATCCACAAAGTTGCCGAGCTTTACAACGCAAAATTGAAATATCAACAGCAACACAACAAGAAATATTTGGAGCTGGTGCCCATTACCGGCAACGAAATTCAACACGCCATTAACTTATTAGGAGTAAAACAATCATGAACCAAGAATTAACCGAAGAACAAGAAATTCGCGCGCTACCGATATTGATTACACGCTATAAAAATCAATATCCGTATTTTACCTTTAGCTATGATGAAGAGCTTGGCTTTTTCCATGCGGTACATTTGGGTAACCGAAAGTTTTTCATTGTTGCTTCACAAGTAGAAACATTTGAAGAGCTGGCGGATATTATCGCCGTACAGCAAACCACAAGTAATATTCCGTTGCTGGTGGACTTCATGGAGGTGAATTTATTAACCGTATTTAATCGGACACTGAAAACCGTTCACCGCACCACTAAAAAACCGAAACAGAAAAAATCACTGCTTGGCGCTTTCCATTAACCAATAAAAAAGGCTGGAATCACTCCAGCCTATTCTATAGGACTATAAGCATATGCCTAAACTTATAATCATTTTCACAACTACGAACTTGATACATTGCCAGCTCACAATGACGGATTTATTTTCACAAAGTAGCTCAAAGGCTATCTATATGAATTTAAATCATGAATATCTTATCAAACATGAAAATTATTGCAATGGTTTTCTTTTGGTGGGTGTGTCCAAAGTTTGGCATACCCCCCTGAGCCGTTGGAATCTCCTGAAATATCAGGAAATCACTGTACAAAACTCAATTTTGAGGTTTGCTTTAAAATCAGCCTCTTACCCTTTCGGCTCAATGCCACGGGAGGAGAGTTCTTTGCGTAAAATTCGTTTAATCCACGTTGCTAGCGAGTTATCGCCGTCAATTTTGGCTTGCTCTTCCAACTGCTGGCGAAATTCTTCAACTAGCCTCATTTGGTATTGTTTAGATCTTTTTTCTTCTTTTTTGGTTGACATTGTAATTACCCCTAATTATGATGATATTCAATGTAATTACAGTATAATCACTATTACAAAAACAAACAAGGCTCTGATAGTGTTCTCAGCACTAAAAGAGCCTCTAACCAACCATCTTACCGAGGATAAGACTATGGCTAAGCCAGATTATACCCGAAAAACTATTAGCGCCCAAACGTTGGCAGCAGTATCAGCCAACGGCGGACACCCTACCAATATTCAAAAATGTGACCCAAATCACTTTACAAGTGACCGCACTTTAGGTTATTTTGTTCCCGCAGTCGCAAAATCGGCTGCCGAGCGTGACAACTCGAATAAATTATCAACGGCGCATAGCACGCCTAACAATGCGTGTTTTTTTATGCGTGAAATTCGCACACCCAAAATAGATCCATCTTGTGATTTATTCTCAATGGTGGCGTGCGATGGGCAACGTTCAATCGTTGGCTGTTTTCCGTTGATAGCAGTTTGTCACCCCGTCGCACGTTACCGCCCAAGCGTGACAAGTAAAGCGGTAACTCTCAAGCAATTTATCAACGGAGTTACAGCCATGATTTATTTATTTATCGGTATCAACCGCACCGACACCACCAATCAAATCCACCGTTTACGCATTGCCGCCACCAGCGAGCAACAGGCACGAGCGATATTAGCCCGTGATTATGTGTTGTGCTTTGCCGGACGAATCAACCGCACTTTAACTACCTCTGGATTGACAGCCGCCAAGAATGCCGTTAGTATTTCCAACGTTGAGGCTACTCACCTCGACAAAGATACAGCTAGAACCGGACACCGCACCCGACAGACTTGCGGATTTTTTATACTTCAAATTCCTACACGTGGACTACTACCCCACGCACAAACCGAATTTGCGGTACAGATGACAGGCGGAAATAAGGCGAGCAATCGCACGAATAACGCCGGCAGTGTTCTAGCTGTAGTTGAGTCTGTATCGCACCCTATGGGCGGTACATCAATACTAACTAAACTAGGACAATCCATCATGAAAACCCAACCAAACACCGCCACACATGCGCCTATTGCCCTTTCTGCTGACGTTCAGGGGGTGGCTTATGCGTAATTTCACCACCACCCAAAAAATTCATTTTCAGCTTGAAGCGGCAAAATCCAGTGCGGCAGATCTTGAGCAGTCGGAAACATTACTAAACGTATTAAGAAATCGCACAACGTTAGAGAAAATTGAATATTGCGAATGGAAAGCGCTGTTAAGGCTAGCAGAAAATTCAATTGTTGAAATCAAAGACAATTTATGTGACAGACTGGCACACATTGAAACACTGCTTACCGCAGAGGGGGCAGAAGATGAATAAGATCACATTTGACTG
Organism: Testudinibacter sp. 'clade 2'; assembly: GCF_006227735.1. NCBI lineage: Bacteria > Pseudomonadati > Pseudomonadota > Gammaproteobacteria > Pasteurellales > Pasteurellaceae > Testudinibacter > Testudinibacter sp. 'clade 2'. Next base: position 5,918 of record NZ_VDHB01000033.1, on the reverse strand, counting down.
GAACGAATTTGACAATTTAACGATAGAGTTAAATCAACTTGTCGCCTTACTGAACTTAGCAGCTTTGGGGTTATCAGTAGAATATCCATTTCAAGCCAACGCCATTTCAGCGATTGAAAATTCCCTAAATCACGTTTGCGAAGAGTTACACCAAAAACAACAGGGTGCAATGCGTGCGGGGGTACAGCATGGCTAACACTACTCAACAATCTAAAACCTGTTTCATGCTTAGAGCGTTCTTTAATCACGGCATGGCGGGAGAACTGAGCGGATCAGTACCTCTTATTCTAGGATTTTACAAAACCGACAAGAGCGCCGAAGATTTTGCTAAATTTGCGCGGCGGTTGTTGGCCGGCTTTCAATCACACGAAGTTATTCCACTGAACGGCCATCCGATAAAGTGGCAAATAACCGGAATCACCGCTGCCGGCAAACAATACAAGCTCACCTTATGCGATAACCATTATCAAGCCTTAGAAGAGACTAAGACGCTAATCAATCGTTATCAGTTTGAAGAAGTTCGCATTCAACGCCTTGATTTAGGTAAAGAGGTTATCAATGGCTAGATTAAAAAATGCACCGCACTTAAAAGATCAGCCGAACACGCCACTACATGAAGCAGTTATTCTTGTCGGTGGTGGTGCTTGGCACGCTTACGGCAAAGACGGCAACGGGGTGGGCTGGCAGGTACTGGCAAAACAGATCAACGATAAAGACGGCATTAAGCCGGTGATTATCGGCAATGAGCAATTGGCAGAACTCCACCGCTTACGAATTGCCAAAGCAGATCAGAAAATTATCGGCTTATACCAATTTGGCGAAGTATCACAACAGCAGATTACCGCACTTTGTCATAACCTAGCCAAGCATACCGAGGCGGATAAAGTCACACTATGCGATAACGCAGGACAGTTAAATGAAGATTTAAGCGATTACATCGCCCGCATTCGTGCGGGTGATACCGTGGCGGCGGTGGTGGCGGAAAATGCCACCGCTGAAATTGATCTTCATCACGCCAGCGATGACGATAAAGTTAAAGCGTTCCTAGGGTGGCATGATTCCCCACTAAGACGTGATATTACCTTAGGCAAAACCTACCAATACACCGGCACAGTGTGGGAAGAGGTTGCCCAAGAGCGGTTAGAGCGCAAAGCGCTTGCCTTTTATCGTGATAAAAAATCAGATTATAAAATCAATACGCTAAGAAAACTGGCGGAGCTGATCACGCTAAGCATTGATGAAATGCCGATAGAAAGCATGGATTATATCGGCTTCACGAATGGTGCGCTGAATAAAAAGACCGGTGAATTCATTGCGCATAATCCTGATTTGGGATTGCGCCTGATTGATAACTTCCCTTGTAATATTACCAGCAAGGCAACACCGCACTTTAATGATTGGCTAAATTTTGCCACCAGTGGCAGCCAAGAAAAGAAATCCGCTATTTTGGCAGGTTTATACATGATCCTAACCAATCAACACCATTGGGGGTTATTTCTTGAAGTCACCGGCGTTGGTGGTGCCGGCAAGTCATTGTTAGGGGAAATCGCCGCCACACTTAGCGGACGAGGCAACAGCGTGATCATGGCAATTAAAGATTTTGACAAGCCTGAGACCCGATCGTTATTTATCGGAAAGTCTTTTGCGTACTCCCCCGATCAAAAAGACTACAGCGGCAGCGCAGACGGCTTAAAGGCATTCACTGGGGGCGATGTGATGACGGTTAAATTGTTGTATAAAGATCCGTTTGATTATAAACCAGCGGCTAACTATATGATGATCACCAATAACCCGATTTTGTTCACTGACAGAAACGGCGGTATCGCACGCCGCCGAGTGATTATTTCCTTTGATAAGCCAATTCCAGAAAGCAAAAAAGATGTGAACTTTATTGATAAAATAAAAGGTGAAATTTATGGTATTGTTCACTTGCTGCTAAACCGTTTTCAAGATAACCCGGAAGAAGCCCGCAAGATATTAGAAGCATTTCGAAGTCATTCAGACGGACTTAATATCAAGCAGAAAGCGAATCATCTGATCGATTTTGCCTCAGCTTTTAAGGTGGTGCCGATAAATGAAAACGATTCGCCAAGAGATAAGAACGCTAAAATCAGCGGGCTTTATTGGGGCAGCGGCACCAGCAAGCGCAACGCAGATAGCGCACTTTATCAAGCCTATCTCAAATATTGTGATTGCCAAAATTACAACCAGCGCTTAAGCCTGTTATCGTTCAAGCAAGCACTGCCGGACGCATTGAAAGAAGCCGGGCAAAAAGCCACGCTAGAAGAGCGCAAGAAGGACAATGCGCAGCTCACTAATATTTACTGGAAAGACCGCCACGCCACGTTTGAAGAGTGGGAGGGATAACAGAACCAACAACACAGAAAGGGCTTAACCGCCCTTTTTTGTTGCCGTCAAAAAGTAGTAGCTGTTTTCAAAACAAAAACAAGGTACTTTTCATCTAATCAGCCAACTACTGGCAATAAATAATTTTAATATCAATAAGTTAAATAAGATTCAGACTAAAATAGTAGATAAGGAGCTAACCCCCCCATAAAAATTTTATTTTTTTATTTCGATTTTTTTTATTTTTCTGTCATTTCGATTTTTTATTTTTGACCTAAATTTTTTGTACTCTCGTTTGTACTCTCAAGCAAAACTGAATTGGGTAAACCTCAGTATTTACGCAGTTTACAGCGATCAATTCAGATGTCGCCAGCAAAAAACATATCGTTACTGTTCGTAACTTATCGGAAAGCCTAGAGAATACAAGCCTCTAGGCTTTTTTCTTGTTCGTAGCTTACCGTTTCTTTTCGTCTTAAATCGGACTTTTTGTGTAGTACTCGAATAATACCGCCGTTATCGATAAGTGGTAAAGCACCATCACAAACGAGTACTGTGGGATTATTTGATCACTACTACATCATGCTAGACAAAGGCAATTAGATAATCCTATCTAGGTAAGTCAGAATCCCAACACCGAATACATCACTAAGCGCATGTGCTAGAAAGAAAGGGAAGAGATTTTTTGGGCGTATGGTTTTATAAAGAAAATAATAACTGCCACCTAAAACTAAGGCGATGCCAACAGCCGCTGCTTGCCCTTGGTAGGTGTGAAAAGCATAGCGAATCAACAAGGCGTATAGAATAAATAACCATCGTTGATGTCGAGCAACGGCTAGGCAAATCCCTAAGAAAAATATTTCTTCATAAAAACCATTTAATGCCGAATACAGCAAGAGGGAGAAATCTATCTTAGGCAATGCTGTAGAAGCACTTGATAGTTCTACACTCGCTTCACTTACTGGAAATGGAATAACGTAAGACCAAGCCATAAAAAACACATCCATTGCTAAGGCAACGGCTAAGAAAATCCCGATTCCTTGAGCAACAGATTTTAAATTGATCGAGATGGTCCATTGGGCAAAATTAAAGTTGCGTAGTCGAAGATAACACATTGCAAGGGCGAGTAATACAGCCTGAACACCCAAGTTATCCCAGTTCATATTACTAGTGAATTCGATTTCTTCCCCAAGTTGTTTATCTGCTAAATCCACATAATTGATGAATGAGTTATAAATAGCGATAGAAAACATAATAATAGTAAGGACTAATACATCCCACCAAGTCAAGTTGGTAAGTTTCTTATTATGATGATTTATCACGTTACCTCGGTAAAATTAATAGCAGGATTCTATAAATAAGTCTTTAACATGCTACAAAAAATTAGACTATTACAGGATTTAAATAAGAAAAGATGGTGCGGAAGGGGGGACTTGAACCCCCACACCCGTTAAGGCTCTAAGACCTGAACCTAGCGCGTCTACCAATTTCGCCACTTCCGCAATTTGGGTTGAATTTTTTGTTTAATGGCTGGGGTACTAGGATTCGAACCTAGGAATGCTGAGATCAAAACCCAGTGCCTTACCGCTTGGCGATACCCCAATAAAACAAAAATTCGGTTATTTGATATAGATTAGTCGATGGCTGGGGTACTAGGATTCGAACCTAGGAATGCTGAGATCAAAACCCAGTGCCTTACCGCTTGGCGATACCCCAATCTATGACATTGCAAAGCTGATGAATGGTGCGGGAAGAGGGACTTGAACCCACACACCTCGCGGCGCCAGAACCTAAATCTGGTGCGTCTACCAATTTCGCCATTCCCGCGCAAATAAAATATGGTGGCTATGACGGGATTCGAACCTGTGACCCCAACATTATGAGTGTTGTGCTCTAACCAACTGAGCTACATAGCCATTCAATTATTTCTGCGTTCACCTCATCGGTTTTGCGGGGCTAATTATGCTAATATCGCCCTTACTCGTCAACCGTTTTTTATTAAAAAAGTGCTTTTTTAATTTATTCGGACACAGATTGAGCAGTTTACTTGCTATTCGTGCAATTTACCAGCAAAAATTATTCAGCGCTTAATTTAGTCTTCTAATAATTGCACCAATAACTCACCGTTCCAAAGCGCACGTTTAATCAGGGCAAAAGCGCCGATAATGTCGTCGTGAGCCAATTCTGAGGCTTCAAGTGCGGTATTTTGCACAAAATCCGACAATGCCATTGCTTGTAGCGCTTTTTCAATCGCCGGAAAAAGCACCTGTTGTGCTTGCGTTATTTGCCCGGAAAGAATAATTTTCTCCGGATTTAACACGTTGATACACACTGCCAATACTTGCCCGATATATTTCCCGATCCGTTGAAACAATTCCACCAGTAGTGGATCGCCTTGATTCACCGCTGCACAAATGGTATCCAGATTACAATTCTGCAAGGTTACGCCATTGCAATGATGCCCTTGTTGCAGCAACTCACGCACACTGTCTTCAATTGCTTGATTGCTAACCAGCGTTTCCAAGCAACCGAAATTACCGCACTTGCAACGCTTGCCGAGCGGATCGACTTGAGTATGCCCGATTTCACCCAGATTATTTTTACTGCCGCTAAACAGCTCACGATTTAAGATGATGCCGGCGGCAACGCCACGATGAATACGCAGCAACAGCGAATCGCTGGTTTCACGAGTTTTGCCAAAATAGGATTCTGCCAATGCCAACGCCCGTACATCATGCCCGATAAACACCGGAAGCTGGATCAACTGTTGAATAGATTCTGCCAGTTTCCATGGTTTTTGTAGATTAAGCTGTGGCATAAAGCGAATCGTGTTGCTCTGTTGATCCACAAAACCGGGGACCGTAATGCCACAGGCGATGATCTGATAATCATTCTGCTGCAATTCTGACAGCGACTCACGAATGTGCTTCAACAAATATTGCTCCAGTTGTTCAACTGTCTGCTCGGTTTGCAGCTGATATTTGCGTTTAAACAGTACTTCAGTTGCCAGATTCATTGCCGCGATCGTGACACTGGTGCGCCCCAAACGGATCAAAAGGCAGACGAAGTTCTGTCGTTCCGCCACAATCGAGGTTGCCCGTCGCCCACCGGTCGATTGTTGCTGCGCCACTTCTTTAATTAAACCTAAGCGCAGCAGATTGCGAGTGATTTTGGTGACACTAGCGGCAGCTAAACCACTCATTTCCGACACTTGAATCCGTGATATCGGCCCGTGTTGATCGATCAAACGGTACACCAATGCACCGTTTGCTTGTTTCACAAAATCAACATTCACTATTTGTATTTGTTGGTTCATCACTGTCCCTGTTTTGAGTACACGCGTGCTATTTTATATCCTATCGCTAAGCGATTGATACTGTTTTAGGGTCTGTTGATCTTTGTTTATATTTTGAGTTGTCGTTTAAAATGAGCACAATCTAGGCGTAAGCCGAAATCAATAGCGGAACTATTGATGAGGATTACAACGAAGAGTGTGCTCATTTTAAACACAATCCGAAGGACTATGCCTCTTTTTTGCCATTACGGCGTTAAAAGCCGTTCGTTTAGAATCACTA
>NZ_VDHB01000032.1:0-38755 GCF_006227735.1 Testudinibacter sp. 'clade 2' | reverse complement strand
AGATTATACAAAATGCTTAGGCTATGAATGAGTTAGCAATACCGACAGATAATCTTGCCGATTTGAAATCCCACTTCATAGCCTATGCTTGCTAGTTTTAATATATTGGCTATTAACCAAATGATTTTGTTATTTATTTAAAAACAGACACAAATTTGTGAAGCGGATCAAATAAAATAAATAAAATTACAAAAATTCACTCCAAATTTATACGAAACTTTTTACTCATATAAAACAATATGTTAGATTAAAAATATTCTCTTTCCATTCTTTACATTTATTTAACAAAAAAACATACTTTTGTCTTACGCATCCAGATTTCAGCCGTCTGAAAGGCGGTTTTGTTCGGCTATCTCCAGCCAGTTGTGACTTAGTTCTCACTTTCTAAAAAACATCTTACTTTTATTGGGATTCTTATTGACCCTAGTCGAGGGGAGAATTATGATAGCTACACTTCATGATATTTTTGTCATGGATAAAAACACTTCATGAATTTTATATTTTGTGGAGTTTATGAATTCACATTTCTCGTCTTGTATTCCATAAATGGTGAGGCAGTTGCAGGTCAGAGATGAGCTTAACGTTTATTACAACTTATCAATAAACCGATAGAAATATTAAACAGACACTAAGCAAAAACAAAACAGGAGCGTTGCATATGACTACATCACATAACGAATCACGCCGTCATTTTATGAAACTTATGGGCGGTGTTGGTGCCGGACTGGCATTCTCAGGAACGTTAGGAACTTTCACCAATCCAGCTTTTGCTAAAGCTGCGGTCTCAGGCAGCATCGAAGCCGGGATTGCTTATCCACTATCAACCGGTTTCGACCCGTTAACTTCCAGTGGTGCATCTTCTTATGCGGCTAACCTGCATATTTTTGAAGGCTTAGTGGATCTACACCCAGCCACTCGCAAGCCTTATTTGGCATTAGCAGGGGCTGAGCCGGCACAAGTTGACGACACTACTTGGCACATCACCTTACGTGACGGTGCAACGTTCCACGATGGCAAACCGGTTACTACCGAAGACGTGGTTTACTCCTTTGAGCGTGTCTTGAACCCTGACAACAAATCATTGTTTGCTCAATTTATTCCTTACATCGACAAAGTGATCGCACTTGATGCCAAAACAGTTGAATTTAAACTGAAATATCCGTTTGCGTTGTTTAAAGATCGTTTGACTATCGTTAAAATCGTGCCAAAACATGTAATCGAAGCCGTTGGTGCCGCTAAATTCGACGCTGAGCCAGTTGGTTCCGGTCCGTTCAAATTTGTTTCTGCAGTGAAAGATGATCGTATCGTATTTGCGGCTCACGACAGCTATAATGGTATCTATCCGGCACAAGTCAAAGACATGACGTGGTTCTTACTGTCTGATGACTCTGCCCGTGTTACCGCACAAGAGTCTGGCCGTACCCAAGCGATGGAAAGTGTGCCATATCTAGATGTCACTCGCTTACAAAAACGTCAAACGGTTGAATCTGTGCAATCTTTCGGTTTACTGTTCCTGATGTTCAACTGCGAAAAAGCACCGTTTGATAATCCAAAAGTGCGTCAAGCGTTACACTACGGTTTAGACACCCAAGCCCTAATCAATACCGCACTGATGGGTAACGCAGAGCCTGCGACCTCATTCTTGCAAACCACTCACGCCGATTATGTGAAAGCTTCAACCCAGTATGACTATGACGTGAAAAAAGCAGAAGCATTATTGAAAGAAGCCGGTGTAGCCAACTTGTCATTCAAACTATTGGCAACCGACCACTCTTGGGTGAAAGACTGTGCGCCGTTAATTTTGGAATCTTGGAATAAAATTCCGGGCGTGAAAGTCACCTTAGAGCATCTGCAATCCGGTGCATTATATGGTCAAGCTATCCCATCCGGTGATTTTGGTGTGGTGATTGCCCCTGGAGACCCATCGGTATTCGGTAACGACGTTGACTTGTTAATGAGCTGGTGGTATCGCGGTGATGTTTGGGCGAAAAACCGCTATCGTTGGAGCAACACCCCGGAATATGCCAAAGTGCAAGTGCTGTTGGACGACGCTGTTAAAGCGAAAAGCAATGCTGAAGCGAAGAAAATTTGGGGCGAAGCCATCAATATCATCGCTGATCAAGTTCCGCTTTATCCATTGTTCCACCGCAAACTGCCTACCGCATGGGATGCGAAAAAACTCAGCGACTTCCAACCATTACCAACAACCGGTTTGTCTTTCATCGGCACCGGTCGCAAATAACAAAAGCCATTCCGCAGGTATCGCAAGATACCTGCGTTTCTTAACTCATTGCTTTATTTGGAGATAACCATATGGAAATTGTGTTGCGTTTGCTGTTGCGGCGCTTGCTTGCCCTACCGGTGATGATGTTCGGGGTGACGGCATTAGTGTTCGTTATTCTGCAACTCAGTCCCGGTGACCCGGCAATTATTGCACTAGGAGACAGCGCCAGCGAAGCTGCCAAAGCCTTATACCGGGAAACACACGGTTTAAATGACCCTATTTTGGTTCAATACGGACGTTATATCGTCAACTTATTTCATTTTGATTTCGGTGTCACCATGCCACCGGAACAACCAATCAGTGCGCTGATTGCCAAAGCCTTTCCATTAACCCTGCAATTGACTTTTATCGGTGTTTTTTTTGCTGCAATTGTTTCTTTTAGTTTAGGCGTATTAGCTGCACTTTATCGCGATCGCTGGGTTGATCAAGTTATTCGTTTACTCTCTGTTGCCGCTGTTGCCACTCCGTCATTTTGGTTAGGGATCTTATTGATTCAATGGTTGTCACTAGACCATGACATTTTCCCGTCTGGCGGATTTGTTCCTTTCAGTGAAAGCCCGAAAGACTACATTCTTTCGATGACATTGCCCTCTTTGGCACTTGCCGTACCAGTTTGTGCCTCGTTAATCCGAGTAGTGCGCACCACCATGGTGGAAGAGATGGATAAAGACTATGTCCGTACTGCCATTGGTAACGGCGTGCCTTACTCCACAGTGATTCGCTATAATGTATTGCGTAATGCCCTGATCACGCCAGTGACGGTGTTAGGGCTACGTGTCGGTTACTTGTTGGGTGGTGCCGTGGTTATCGAACAAATTTTCGATTTACCGGGAATGGGGAAATTGATTTTCAACGGTATTGTGAATCATGATCTGCATTTAGTACAAGGGGTTGTATTAACGATTGCATTCACCTTTATTTTGGTCAATATCATCGTTGATATATTGTATTTATTGATTAATCCAAGAATCCGGAGTTTATGATGCTACGTCAAGGTTTAAGTAAACGTTTAGCTAGCGGTGGCGCCCGCTTTCAAGCACTGCCGTTTAGCGCAAAACTCTCGCTCTCCTTTATTTTTCTGATTGCACTGGTGGCTATTTTTGCACCATGGGTAGCAACCCATGATCCGCTCGCTAGCGGCATTCCAGCACAAGCCCCAAGCTTAAATAACTGGTTCGGCACCGATCGCTTAGGTCGCGACGTGTTTTCACGCATGGTGTACGGTTCGCAAACCTCACTGATTATCGGTTTGGGTTCAGTCGGTTTAGCCATTCTTTTCGGTGCAATTTTAGGCTCCACTGCCGCCACCGCCAGCCGTTGGGGCAATGAAACCATCATGCGCTTGATGGATATCATGATGTCCTTCCCGGCAATCGCGTTAGCGGCGGTCTTATTGGTAACATTCGGCAACTCCTTGCCGATGATTATTCTGGCAATTGCAGTGGTTTATACCCCACAACTTGCCCGTGTCGTGCGTGCCAACGTGGTTTCCCAATGGGAAGAAGACTACATTCGTGCCGAGCGGGTGTTGGGTGCCAGCCGTCCTTATATTTTAATTAAGCACGTGGTTCGTAACACTGCGGCACCGGTGTTGGTGTTTGCAACCGTAATGGTGGCTGATGCCATCGTGTTCGAAGCATCACTCTCCTTCTTAGGAGCCGGGGTGCAAGCGCCTGCGCCATCTTGGGGGAATGTTATCGCCTATGGTCGTAATTTAGTCTTAAACGGCGGTTGGTGGGCAACGACTTTTGCCGGTTTAACCATTTTGTTAACTGTGTTGGCATTAAACATTCTGGCAGAAGGTTTAACCGATGCGTTGGTCAATCCAAAACTGCGCAAAACCACCCGCACCGACAGCGGCGAAGAAAAACCAGCCACCATTTTGAGCACCGATGTGCAAGAAGCGATGGCAGAGGGCTTAGCACTGAAACGCTACCTATTTAACTTACACAACAAAGAGATCACCCGAACTGATCGTATGCAGTTAGATCCAACTGCCAAACCGATTTTACAGGTGAAAAATCTCTCTATCCGCTTCCCGAGTCGTTATGGTGAAACCCCGTTAGTGGATAACATCAGCTTCACCGTCAATGAAGGGGAAACCATGGGGCTGGTCGGTGAATCCGGCTGTGGCAAATCAATCACCGCTTTCTCGATTATGGGCTTGTTGCCACCATCGGCTAAAATCAGCGGCAACATCACATTCTGTGATCGCAGTGGCAAAGAGCATGACCTGCTGACCTCGACGCAACTGAATCAATTGCGCGGCACTGAAATTGCGATGATCTATCAAGATGCGTTAAGCGCCTTGAATCCATCGATGCGAATCAAGGCACAAATGGCACAGATCATCAATCGTGGCAGCAAACACACCGCTGAAACCCTGTTGTCATGGGTAAAACTCGATCCGTCCAAAACGTTAAACCGCTATCCACATGAACTTTCAGGCGGGCAACGGCAACGGGTGTTGATTGCGATGGCGTTGGCAAGAGAGCCGAAACTGGTGATTGCCGACGAACCGACGACCGCACTTGATGTGACGGTACAAGCGGAAGTGATCAAACTGTTGAACGAATTGCGCGAAAAACTGGGCTTTGCGATGGTATTCGTCAGTCATGACCTTGCTTTAGTAGCACAAATGGCACACCACATCACGGTGATGTACGCCGGTCAAGTGGTTGAAAGCGCACCGACTTCGCCATTATTGGCAAATCCAATGCACGAATATACCCGTGGCTTGCTCGGATCGGTGCTTTCCACTGAAGAACGTGCCGAACGGTTATACCAAATTCCGGGCAGCGTGCCGTCGCCTTATGATTTTGCCAAAGGTGACCGCTTTGCAGGTCGCTCCTTGCGCCCAGATGCCAATCCGCAACAAAAACTGCCGTTGGTTCCGGCAGGCGATGTACCTAACCATTTATGGGCTTCGCACTTAGCAGAAAAACATCATACCACACAAGGGGAGAATGTATGAGCAGCAGTATCAAAGTCATCAAACCACAACATATCATCAACTTAAAAGATATCGTGGTGCAGTTCCCTTCGCGTGACGGTTCGCTATTCAGCCGCAACAAAGTCACCGCAGTCGGTGGTGTAGACTTCCACGTCAGTGCCGGTGAAACAGTTGGCATCGTCGGCGAATCCGGCTGTGGCAAATCAACACTTGCCAATGTGATGATTGGGCTGCAACCACCAACCTCCGGCGAAGTGAAATTCAACGGTCTGAAAATGCAATACGGCAGTGCCGCAGCACGCAAACAGTTTGGGCGACAAGTATCGGTGATTTTCCAAGACCCGGCAACCGCACTTAATCCACGCATGAAGGTATTCGACATTCTACGTGATCCATTGGATATTCATAACGTGCTACAGCCGCACGAGCGGGAGAAACGGGTGTATGAACTGCTTTCTCGCGTCGGCTTGCCACGTTCTGCCGCCGCTGTGGAACCAACTCGTTTGTCCGGTGGGCAAAAACAACGGGTTGCCATCGCCAGAGCATTAGCGCTGAATCCGTCCCTGATTGTGGCGGATGAGCCGACATCGGCACTGGATGTTTCAGTTCGAGCGCAGGTGTTGAATTTGCTGGCGGATTTGAAAAAAGAGTTGAATTTGGCAATGGTGTTTATCTCGCACGATATTCAAACGGTACGTCAAGTATCCGATCGAATTGTGGTGATGTTTGCTGGAAAAATCGTTGAAAGCGGTTCTTCCAACCAAATCTTTGAAAACCCACAACAGGATTACACCCGTCGCCTACTCGGCGCAGCTCCATCGTTATTATAATCCCCTGACGGCAGGTATAGACCGCACAAAAATAAAGCTCTCTTCTCAACAAGAGAGCTTTTTGCTTTTTGCTATCGTAAAAAGAAAAAATACCTGTCTATCCTGTGCAAATTCCTGCAAAGGTTGACTATCGCTGTCAAAACAGATAGCTTTATAAGCCGATTTTTATTTCAATACAAGGTGATTATTCAGACATGGCGCATATTGATCCGACATTATCCGGCAAAACTCCGACAAAAATTGAAAAAATACTTTGGAGCTTACTGCCGCTGGGCGGATTGATCGCCGTGATTTTTCTTTGGATAAGCAATTATCAACCTGCCTATCAATACCAATTGCCTTGGTTCAGTCTGCTCAACATCAATTTTTTGATCTATATTGACGGGCTTTCGCTACTGATGCTGTCGTTGATCACCGGCATCGGCTGTGCAGTATATCTGTATGCTGCCGGTTATTTCGCCGATCATCCACAACTACGGCGGCTGTATGTATTGCTGACTGTGTTTATGCTGGCGATGATCGGCTGTGTGATTTCCGATCACCTGCTGCTGTTTTTCCTGTTTTGGGAGCTAACCAGTATCACCTCATTTTTATTAGTGCTGTTTAATTACCAAGCAGAAGAAAACCGCACTTCTGCCAAGCAAGCATTGCTGGTCACCGGTAGCGGTGGTTTATGTATGTTAGCCGGATTTTTGTGGCTGTGGCAGTTAACCGGCACAGCACAAATTTCAGAAATCATCAAAATATTGCCGGATTACCTCTCACAACCGCACTTTAAGTGGATTTTGCTGCTGATTTTAATTGGGGCGTTTACCAAAAGCGCTCAGTTTCCGTTCCAGTTTTGGCTGCCGAATGCAATGGCGGCGCCAACCCCGGTTTCGGCGTATTTACACTCGGCAACCATGGTGAAATTAGGTATTTTCTTATTGGCACGACTGGATTATGCGCTTTCCGATTGGGCATTGTGGCAACAGATCTTGCAAACCGTCGGATCGATTACTGCCGCCTGGGGTATGATGTTGGCGCTGCGGGAACGGGATTTAAAGAAAATCTTGGCATGGTCCACCGTGGCGTCGCTCGGTACGATGGTGGTGCTGATCGGGTTAGACAGCAGCTCTGCCTCGATTGCGGTGGTGACATTTGTGTTAGCACATGCACTGTACAAAGCGCCTCTGTTTTTTGTCGCCGGTAATATTGATCATGCCACCGGCACGCGGATTATTGATCATTTGGGCGGCTTAAAACGCTATATGCCGTGGACGGCAACAGTCGCTATCCTCGCCGCACTTTCCATGGCAGGTATGCCAACTTCATTCGGTTTTATCGCCAAAGAAGCCCTAACCGTAGCCAAAGAAGCCGACGATACTCTGCCGTTCAGCGCTTATGGCAACATCATTTTCAGTATTATCGCGGTCGCAGTTGCCGCTGTTGCTGCCATTCGGGTATTTTGGCTGCACCCCGGCAACAACATCACGCCGCATGTGCAGGAAGTGCGGATCAAAATGTTACTGGCGCCGGCACTGGTGGCAATTGTTGGTTTATTTATCGGTTTAACCCCACAATTGGCCATTCCGTTTATTAAAATTGCGGCACAAACTATCACCGCAAAACCCATCGGCGATCTCGATCTGTATTTTAACTGGGAAGCCCTGCAAACCACCGGTTTAACTATTTTGGCAACCGTACTGTTCGGACTGATCGTCTTCTATTTTTGGGATCGGCTGCACTACGCTTTCGATCGCTTTTTGAAGCTGTTTCCACAGTGGGGCGGCGCGGCGACGTATACCCGTATCGTCGATCAAATTCCGGCTTTGACCGCCAAAGTCACCGGCAGATTTCAACATGGATTGCTTTCCGGTTATATCCGCTGGATGTTGGGTTTTACTTTAATTAGCCTGACGCTCAGCTTAATTTGGGCTATTTCACAAGGGGTTAACCTTAGCGTTAATATCACTACACTGTTGGATCCACGACCGAGTCTTGGTTTGATCAGTGCCGCCGCCCTAATCTGTATTGGCGCAATTTTCGTGATGTTGTCTGCCAAGCCCTTTATTTTATTGCTCAATTCGGGCTTGGTCGGTTTTGGTTCTGCCCTGCTGTTTGTGTTTGTTTCTGCCCCTGATGTGGCATTGACCCAGTTTGTGGTAGAAACTATTTTAGTGATTATTTTATCATCAATTTTGATTATTTTAATCCAAAGCAAATCAGCCGATTTCAACCGTCCGCAAGATCGGCGTAAACACCCTAAACAACTGCTGTTCACACTGCTGCTTTCTGTGCTGGTTGCCAGTATTATTCTGATCACGCTGTTAGTGATGTTAGGATTGGATTTCGACCACAGCGTTTCCGATTTTTATATTGAAAACAGTGTGCCCGAAGCCTACGGACGCAATATCATCAACGTAATTTTAGTTGATTTCCGCGCGCTGGATACGTTTGGCGAAGTTGCTGTGATGCTGTTTTCACTGCTTGCCGCCCGCCCGCTGTTGCGTGAACTGAAACGCCAAACCGGACTGCTGAAACGCAATAAAGCAGAGAAAAACCAAGAGGTGCAACATGAAGCCCAATAAGATTCTGCTGTTAAGCAAAACCGCACTTCCGCTATATTGGATTGTATTGCTGACCTCTTTAGTGATTCTGTTGCGTGGTCATAATGAACCCGGTGGCGGTTTTATTGCCGGTTTATTGGCTGCTTCCTCCTCCATTTTATGGGCGATCGCCTTTTCTGCCAAACAGGCAATGAAAAAATTACCGTTCGCTTCGCCACTCAATCTGGCAGCCTGTGGGCTGCTACTTGCCGCTGCTGCCGGATTACCTGCGCTGCTCAGCGGACAGGCTTTTTTATATCACTTTTGGGCAACAATACCGCTATTCTTTTTTGATTATAAAATTTCAACGGTGTTGCTGTTTGACTTAGGCGTATATCTTTGTATCTGGGGCGTGGTCAGCGGATATGCCATTATGTTGTTGGAAACCACGGAGTAGAGATCATGACGTTAGTTATTTTAATTACCCTTTGGATCACCCTGATTGCCGCAATCTATCTGCTGCTGTCCCGTCACGCACTACGAATCGTGATCGGCTTGATGCTGCTTGGCAATGCCGTCAATTTCATTATATTGCTTTCCGGTCGGGTGTATTCAACGGTGCCTGCGGTGGTGCCGCTCGGACAAGATATTATTGAGAACCCGGCTAATCCACTGCCGCAAGCACTAATTTTAACTGCAATTGTGATCGGTTTTGCCCTCACCTGTTTTTCCGTTGTCTTAATGATCAAGCTGATTAAAAAACTGGGCACCGACGATATCAATGAATGGCGTGAAGCCGAGCCGCTGAATAACAGCGGGCATAAACCGGCAATTCATCCTGATCATGACGACGACGGCGGGTTTAAAAAATACCGTAAGGATCTGTGTTAATGAATTTTTTAGTCATTTCTCCCATTTTGTTGCCACTGTTGGCAGCGGCTATCACGGTTATTCTGCGTTACCGCCAAAGCGCACAATATTGGGTCGGACTGCTGGCGGCGTTGTTGATCTTGCTCAATCACGTCATGCTGTACAGTCCGCTGCAACAGCAAACACTGTCTTCACAATTCGGTGAATGGCAACTGCCATACGGAATCGGATTTCAGATTGATGTGTTGAGCTATATCATGCTCACCATTTCTGCCTTGATTACGTTCTGTTGCCTGCTGTTTATGCTGTCCGGTTTAAGTACTCGTCCGCTCAACTCACTGACACTGCCGTTAATTTTTGGCTTGATCGCCGGGGTCAACGGCAGCTTTATCACGCAGGATTTCTTCAATCTGTATGTCTGGTTCGAAGTCATCTTGATCTGCGCCATCGGCTTATTGGCCATTGGGCGCAAAATTTCTCAACTGGATGCCGCTTTCAAATATATGGTGTTAAACCTGTTCGGCACACTGTTATTGCTGACCTCAATCGCATTGCTGTACGGCAGCACCGGCAACCTTAACTTTCAGGCAGTGCAAGCAGCACTGAGCACCATCAACCCAGCAACGAAATTGATGATGATCACGCTGTTCATTGTCGCCGTGTTGATCAAAGTTGCTGCATTTCCGGTGTTCACTTGGATGCCGGCGTCGTATCACACGCTGCCGATTCCGGTGATGGCGCTATTCTCAGCGCTATTGACCAAAGTAGCCGTTTATACCTTACTACGCTCGCTTTCCCAAGTCTTCACCCCGACCATCGACATCTTGCAGCTGGTGTTGGCTTGGATCGCGATCTGTACGATGGTGGTCGGTGTACTGGGTGCAGCTTATCATTGGGATATGCGTCGGATTTTGGTATTTCACAGTATTTCGCAAATCGGCTACATCTTGCTCGGCATTTCATTGGCAAGCCCTGATGGTAATACTGCCGCTATTTATTACACCTTTCACCACAGTATTGTCAAAGCCTGCCTGATTTTGATTGCTGGAGTGATCTACGTCTATGCCGGCAGTTATGATCTGCGCAAAATCGGCGGACTGTATAATATCAAGCCTTGGCTGGCAATCCTTTTCGCCATTCCTGCACTGTCGTTGGTCGGCATTCCGCCATTTTCCGGTTTCTGGGCAAAGGTACTACTGCTGCGTGAAACCATTGAACAAGGTCGAACCCTGTGGACTGCGATTGCACTCATCGTCAGCGTGCTTACGCTCTATTCGATGATGAAAATCTGGTTTGAAGCGTTCTGTAAACCACATCCGCTGGTTTGCGACAGCAGCAGTGTCTGGCAACCCACAGTGCGACAAAATGTCAAACCGGCGGTGATCGCCATCAGTATTTTATGTATCACCATCCTATTCATCAGCTTATTGCCAAATCTGCTGTACGATTTTAGTCATCGTGCGGCGCTGCAATTGGGAGGTTTGTTGTGATCGTCAAAAAAATCTGCGCCGTGTTACAGCTCAGCCTGCAATTTTTATATTTGATGCTAAAATCCGGTTTTGCGACCCTGTTGCTGATCATCAAACTGCAATTCGGGTTGAAAAAATCATTGCAAGACAGCTACACCAGCTTAACGATCCCTAATGTCAACGAAAATGGTTTAGTCGTGCTCGCTTGTCTGATCAGTCTGACGCCGGGAACCTCACTACTGGCGATCGACAGTGAGGATAATCGGCTGTTGCTACATATTTTGGACACTGAAAAAAGTGATGAAGCTATCCGTGAAATCAGACAAAAATTTGAACCTTATATTATGACACTATTTGCCAAACAAGCTGTGCGAGGAAAAAATGCTGGAGTTTAGCCTGATTTTTGTTGTGGTCTGCGCACTCATTGCCATTTTATTGGTGATTGCTCAGATTCAAAAAGGTGCTGATGATGCCGATCGCATCGTTGCTTTGGATATTTTATTAGCTGCGGCATTGATTCTGTGCATCATCGCCTCGTTAATGATCAAACGTACCGTATTATTAGACGTTGCCATCGGACTTTCTTTAATCGGCTTTATCGGCACCGTCGGTTGGTCTGCCGTGATTCGGCGTAAAAATGACGCACAACAGCAAGAGAACAAATAACATGAATACTATTCTTGAGATACTGGGAATTATTTTATTACTGCTCGGCGGATTAAGTCTGGTCGTATCCGCACTTGGGATTCGTATTTTGCCTAATACTTTAAGCAAACAACACGCTGCAACCAAAGCCGGTACTTTGGCGATCACCTTGATTTCGTTGGCGGCAATTTTGCTGGCACAAGAGTGGGCATGGACACTTCGTTTAGTGATTATGAGTTTTTTCCTGATCCTCACGCTGCCACTGGCGTCACACATGCTGGCCCGTGCTGCGGTTAAAGATACTCGTCTGCTCAGCGAAAAAGACCATCCGTCGGTTACGCCCTATCAAGAAAACCCCCACAAATAACCCCCCCCCCCCGTTTATGCCATATAAACAGGGTGTTTTATTCAAAGTGCGGTTAAAGTGCGGTTAAAGTGTGGCTAAATGTAGCTAAAGTGCGGTACAGCCAGACTATTTCTGCTGGTTAAATGCTTCCAACGCACGCAACGAATAAGTATAAGCGGCGCCGGCATTTAAAGCGATCGCTGTCGCCAACGCTGCGGCGACTTCCTCTTCGCTTGCTCCGGCTTTAATCGCTTCAGCAGCATGCACCCCGATACAACTTTCACAGCGCGTGGTCACCGCCACAGCCAGTGCAATCAATTCCCGAGTTTTAGCATCTAATACATCACCTTCCGCTGCCGCCGCATTCAATGCGCCGTAAGCTTGCAACATTTTGGGATATTTCTGTCCTAATTGTCCGAAAGATTTTTTGACATGGCTCACATCATTTTTCCAATCTGCAAACATTTTTTTCTCCTGATTTAAATAATAGGTAAATACGCTGGTTAACGGCGCTCATTATTGATATTATAAGACAATATAAATTGTTATATAGTATCATTTTTTATCTTATTCATCTTAAGCGGAAATATGACCATGGACTATCTCGATCGACTGATACAACTTGCCCAAGTAGAGGGCAAAATTAACGTGCTTTGCCGCTTTCAAGGTAGTTGGCAGCTCAAACACCAACAAGAACCGGAAGCACTTGGCATTTTTCACATTATTTCAAAAGGGGAATGCCGCCTGACATTAAATGATCAACAGAGTTATCACTTAAAACCCGGCGATGTATTTTTTCTGCCACACGGTCTCGCCCACCGTATCGACAGCAAGCATCAAAGTGCGGTTGCAACAGAGGAAAACACACCACTGACCGCACTTCAACAGCTACAACACGGTCCGTTTACCTTACGCACCAACAACCAAGCGTCCCATGATTTTGAAATGTTCTGTGGCTATTTTCACTATTCCGGACATTCGACATTACCGGCGATCCTGCCGGAGTACTGGTATTTGTCCGGCAACAACAGTTCGGTTGCCGCACTACTCGAATTGCTGCAAAAAGAAGCTTTGTTGGAAATCGGTACGGTTTCGGTTGTCAATGCACTGTGTAATGTACTGTTTACCTACCTCACACGCGATTATATCCAACGCAGCCAAGACGTGACCAACGGCGTATTGGGCGCACTGCAAGACAAACGCCTATACCACTCGGTGAATGCCATGCTGCAAAATCCGGAAAACAGCTGGAACATGGAGAATCTGGCAGAACTGAGCACCATGTCTCGCGCTAATTTCATCCGTCTTTTCAAAAGCAAAACTGGTACCTTACCGGGAAAATTTTTAACGGGATTAAGAATGCAGAAAGCCGAATTGCTGCTGTGCAACACCAACAAATCTATTTTGGCGGTGGCACTGGAAGTTGGCTACCAATCTGAAGCCCACTTCAGCAAAGCCTTCAAACTGAAATACGGCATCTCCCCAAGTAAATACCGGGTACAGCGCATAGAAAAATAGCTGGAAATTTAGGGGCTGTTGATCTTTTGTGTTTATAAATCAAGCAAAAAGAGTGTGATTTTATCCGACAGCGACCTACAGTCGCAATCGGTTAAGCATTGATGAGAGGCTTTGCCTCTCTGAAGAGCCGCAAAGCGGCTGATCTATGCGTAACCTAGTACAGCTTTGCCTTGCTAGGCTAAAAGGATTAGTTTTAATACTTAAAAGATCAACAGACCCTAGTTTAACTCGAAAAAACCGCACTTTGATTTTCAACTCAAAGTGCGGTCTGTTATTAAGTAAAGAGTAAAGAGTAAAGAGTAAATCAATATCCTAAAGCTGCCATGCCCACGGTCATATGCAAGCCGTAGAAAATAATTCTCGCCAGTAATTCCGCAGCGATAATCAGGAGCACGCCGATAAGCGGAAGTGCGGTATTGGCTTTTTTCACACCGACAGTCAGTAACAATAAGCCGATTGCGATTAATACAAAGCGGGTGAGCATCACAGGCACGAATGACGGCACCAGATCCAATGCTTGGTGAATCGCACTGCTGATGCCGGCTAAATAATTGTATTGCTGATAAGTCACGATAACGGCTGCAATAAACGCCAGCCATGCGATCGTTAACAACAAACCGTTCAGGCGTTCAGCCGCTTTGACACTGTTTAGCAGTGCCAATGCCAAGGTTGAGCCCGCCAAAAGTGCGGTCAGCAGGAATGAAAGCGGCGTAAATACTGAGTTCCAAGTCGGCACTGTCGGGATCATATACAGCTTAGACATCGCATAGATAAACGCTGCCCCAACTATACTGACCACAATCAGCGCTAACGGGCGCCAAATCGACGGCAACTTGGCAGAAATATTCGCCAACAAACGTACCACGAAACCTGCTATAGGCAGTTTTTGCCATGCTTGCGGTAATAAGCGTGCGGTCGCCAACGCCCAATAGCCTGCGCCTAGTGCAAAGAATGCCGAACCGGTGGCAATTTCGTTGCTTAAGCCGGAAGCGCCAATACGGTTTAGGGCATTAAAGGCGCGTTGAGGCGAGCCTAGGTGCAGGGTTGAAAAAATAAAGCCAATCGCCATCAAGCCCCACAATACCGTCATCACATAATGCGTGCGTGTTGCGGCACGCTCGCTTTTTTCTGTTAACAATAACAGCGTGAACACCCAAAATGCGCCGACCGCACTTTGCGCCAACACGGTGAAAAACACCAGAGGCCATTCATGTAATCCCATTCCCATATTACACCTCCTTCGGATTGGCTAAGAAACCGCTGCGATCATCGCTCGGTTTCGCATTGTGGTTTAAACGTAGCGCAATATTTGGCTTGGTGTAGTGCGACGGCGGCAAAGGTGCCACATCTTTCAAATCCCCATATTTGGCTTTCAACTCATCCATCGGCAGCAGATCCAAAGCGCGCAGCGGACAAGACTCGACACACATCGGCTTTTTGCCCACTTCAACCCGTTCAAAACAACCGTCGCATTTGCTCATGCGCCCTTTGCTTGCGTCGTATTGCGGCGCACCGTACGGACACGCCATACTGCAATATTTACAGCCGATACACACATCTTGATCAACTACTACAAAGCCGTCTTCCCGTTTGTGCATGGCACCGCTCGGACACACTTTGGCACACGCCGGATCGGCACAATGATTACACGAAATCGAGAGGTAGTACGAGAACACATCTTGCGTCCACGCCTCGCCCTCTTGCTTCCAACCGCCGCCGCAGTATTCGTAAATACGGCGGAAACTGACATCCGGGGTTAAATCTTTGTAGTCTTTGCACGCCAGTTCACAGGTTTTGCAGCCGGTGCAGCGCTGCGAATCGATATAAAATCCATATTGTTTTGCCGTCATCATTCACCTCCCACACGGGCGACTTCAACCAAATTGGTATGTTGCGGATTGCCTTTCGAGAGTGGCGACGGACGCTGAGTGGTCAACACGTTAAAGCTGCCGTTTTGATCGATCCGTTGTCCGTCCGGCGTGTACCACGTTCCTTCCCCCATCGCAATCACGCCCGGTAAAATTCGTGGCGTCACATTTGCCATCACCCGAGTTTCACCGCGATCATTGAAGATGCGTACCATTTCGTTATGTTTGATTCCACGTTTTTCCGCATCAATCGGGTTGATCCACAACGATTGCAGCGAGGCCTGATCCAACACATCAACATTAGCGTAAGTGGAATGCACCCGTGATTTAAAATGGAAACCGACCAGCTGCAACGGATATTTCGCTGTTAACGGATCATCAAAACCTTCCACCGCGCGAGCATAAATTGGCAGCGGACTGATAATATCGCCCTCCGGCAGCTCCCAAGTGTCGGCGATTTTCGCCAAACGTTCAGAATAGACCTCTATTTTGCCCGACGGCGTGGTCAGTGGGTTCGCCACTGGATCTTGGCGGAATTTTTTGAACGCCACCATATGCCCGGCCGGATCTTGTTGTTTGATGATGCCGCGTTGCCGAAATTCTTCAAAACTGATGTCTTGGAACAACGGATTTTTCTCTTGAGTTAGTTGATACAGATGGCGCAACCATTCTTCTTGGCTACGACCTTCGGTAAATGCCTCTTTTTTGCCCATTTTTTCCGCAATACCCGCCAGAATGTCATACACTGGTTTGCACTCAAATTGTGGTTCGATCGCTTGATCGGCAAAAATCACATACCCCATATTGCCCGCTGAGCCATCCATGCAAAAATCCGCCTGCTCGGAGGTGGTGCAGTCTGGCAGCAGAATATCGGCACATTTGGCGGTTGAGGTCATATGGTTGTCGATCACCACCAGCATTTCGCATTTGCTTTCGTCACTCAAAATATCTAAAGTACGGTTGATGTCGGAGTGTTGGTTGACAATACAGTTGCCGGCATAATTTAAAATAAATTTAATCGGCTTATTCAGTTTTTCCGCTCCTTTTAAGCCGTCTTTCAACGCGGTCATTTCTGCGCCGCGCACCACTGCATCAGTCCACATAAAAATAGGGATCTGCGCTTTAATCGGGTTTTCACCGACCGGCAAACGCACAAACGGAATACTGTAAAAGCCTTCGCGCGAGCCACTGTTTCCGCCGTTGATGCCCACATTGCCGGTCAAACACGCCAACATGGCAATTGCCCGTGCCGCCTGTTCACCATTGGCATGGCGCTGCGGCCCCCAACCTTGACAAATATACGCCGGTTTAGTGGTAGCGATTTCACGTGCCAAA
This sequence comes from Testudinibacter sp. 'clade 2', assembly GCF_006227735.1. Taxonomy (NCBI): domain Bacteria; kingdom Pseudomonadati; phylum Pseudomonadota; class Gammaproteobacteria; order Pasteurellales; family Pasteurellaceae; genus Testudinibacter; species Testudinibacter sp. 'clade 2'. Next base: position 22,109 of record NZ_VDHB01000032.1, on the reverse strand, counting down.
CGGATAATTGTTTCTTTTGGAATCGCAGTAATTTTTGCTGCCCATTCCGGCGTTTTGGCAGTTTGATCGTCGCCTTCACCCAAGATATAGGCTTTGTAGTGCGCATTCGGCTTAGCTGAAGCCGGCAAGGTTTTTTCATCGTAGCCGACGCAGTAGGTGTCTAAAAATGCTTGATCAACTAAATTTTCGCTGATCATCACATAAGCCATGCCCTCAACAAACGCCGCATCCGTGCCCGGACGAATCGGCACCCACTCGCCTTCCCGTCCTGAGGCTGTGTCGTTATAACGCGGATCGACCATAATCATGCGTGCTTTGGAACGCTCCATCGCTTGTTGCACTAAATAGGTTACACCACCGCCACTCATCCGAGTTTCTGCCGGATTATTGCCGAAATAGACCACTAATTTAGAATTTTCAATATCGGTCGGGCTGTTGCCGGCGTTGCTGCCGTACATAAACGGAATGGCTTCAAAGATTTGAGAATAACTGTAAGTACCGTGATGACCCAGACAGCCGCCGATACTGTTCATAAAGCGGCTGGAAATACTTCTCGGCGGCGGATATGAAGCAGCAACCGTAGCGCCCAACGTGCCGGTGGCAAATGGCAGATATAGGCTCTCATTGCCGTGTTCAGCGATGATCCGTTGCAGATTATCGGCAATTTCCGTAAAGGCTTCGTCCCACGAAATACGCTTAAATTTGCCCTCACCACGCTTACCGACCCGTTTCATCGGGTATTTCAAGCGGTCAGGATTGTACACCCGACGCCGCATTGAACGCCCACGCGCGCAAGCCCGCACTTGATGAAAATCACCGTAAACATCATCGCCCAGATTATCGGTTTCCACATATTTGATCACCCCGTCCTGCACATGCATCCGCAATGGACAGCGGCTATGGCAATTTACCGTACAAGCGCTCCACACCAATTTTTCTTCCGCTTTACTCCCCATCGCCGCTGTGCCACGCTCACCTGCTGACACCGGCATTGGCACCGCACTTGCAGCCAAGGCAATCCCGCTTAAAGCAGCACCACCTTTGAGCAAACTGCGACGACTGGTCGCAAAATCCGGATCGTTTTTGGAATTTTTCTCCATAAAATTTCTCCCCACAAAATAAAAAAATCAAAAATAACCGAGGGGAATAATAGAGGATTTTATCTAACTAAAATTGATTAATATCAAATGAGAATAGTCACTACACTAAATCACAAGATCTTAAGATTTTTTATCACAACCTATTGACAAATCAATATATATTTATTTATATAACGATTCGCAATAAATTTCTGTTAGAATCCGCAATCAGATCAACCAACATACCATTATTATGAACAACGCTATTTTACTCGGATTGTTTTCTTCATTGTTTTTTGCCGCTACTTTTGTGCTTAATCGCAGTATGTCGCTGTCTGGTGGCGATGCTTGGTGGTCGGCGGCACTGCGCTTTGTGTTTATGTTGCCGATGCTGTATCTGCTGTTGGGAATGCAGACAAAACGAAGTGCGGTTTACCGTGCAATTCGGCAGGCACCGATTGCGTGGTTATTGTGGTCAACCGTTGGTTTCGGCTTATTTTATCTGCCGCTGACACTCTCGGCGGATTATGCCTCGTCTTGGCTGGTCGCCAGTTCATGGCAGATTACCATTATCGCCGGTATTCTGCTGACGCCGCTGTTTGGGCAAGCCATTCCGCTGAGAAATCTGTTTTTTTCCTGCCTGATTGTGTTGGGAATTATCCTGCTGCAAATTGATAATCTACGCACGCTGTCGCTGCGTGAAAGCCTGTATCCGCTGCTGTTGATTCTGCTCGCCGCCTTTGCTTATCCGCTCGGCAACCGTAAAATGATGGTTTTGGTCGGCAATAGGTTGACAACACAACAGCGGGTCTATGGTATGGTGTTGTGTTCAATGCCGTTTTGGCTGATTTGCATGGCGATTGCCACCACAAACAGTGGTTTACCGCCTGTTAGCCAAGTAAGCCAATCCTTTATGGTCGCACTGTTTTCCGGCGTCATCGCCACCCTGCTGTTTTTCAAAGCCACCGAACTGGTCAAACACAATATGAAACAACTGGCGGTGATCGAAGCCACCCAAGCCGGTGAAATCTTGTTCACCCTGCTTGGCGGCGTATTGTTGTTAAGCGACCCAATGCCGAGTGGCTTGGCCTTTGTCGGTTTGATGATTGTCGTTCTCGGCATTTTTATCAACGGTTTCTCAACAAAGCCGTAAAAAAAGCCGTAAAAATAGTCATATTCCAAGCGACTGAGTATTTATTTTAAGCGCAAAATCATTCATACTAGCGCCCATTTTTAGCAATATTTATTTAATTTAAGGAACTTTTATGTCTAACACCACAAATAGTTATGCCAACCCTGGTCCATTAGGCTTATGCGGTTTTGCCTTGACCACCTGGTTATTGTGCTTAATCAACGGCGGATTTTTTGATACCCAATCCCTGGGTTTGGTGATCGCAATGGCATTTGCTTTCGGCGGTACCGCGCAAGCCATTGCCGGGATCATGGAATTCAAAAAAGGCAATACCTTCGGCTTCACCGCATTTATCAGCTACGGCGCATTCTGGTGGTCCTGGGGCTTGTTCGTTGCCTTTTTCAAAGGGGAAACACCTGCAACCTTCGTTGCATGGTATTTAGCCGCTTGGGGCACGTTCACTCTGATGATGTTTATCGCCACGCTCGCCAAACCACGTGCACTGCAAGCGATTTTCTTCTTCCTGACCCTGACTTTCTACGCTTTGGCAATCGGCGACGCCAGCGCTAACCACACCATTGTCAATGTTGGCGGCTACTTAGGCTTGATCACCGCACTTTGCGCTTTCTATTTAGCTGCTGCGGAAGTGATCAACGAATCTTACGGCAGAACAGTGTTGCCAATCGGTGAGAAAAAATAATCTAGTTTACAAAATTATTTGATGAGGCAAAGTAGCAACGGAGTTTTCCAAAAACAGTTGCTACTTTTAGCATATCAATCGTATATTCTAGGGCCTGTTGATATTTGCTATTCAACCATTTTCTGCGGTGCTGGTGCTAGCATACGTTTGTGATGAGAGCGGTTGTGCCAAAAATCAATCTGTTTTTGTGCCTGTACTGACACCGTTTCGCCACGCAAAAAAGCATCAATTTCTGCATAACTGACGCCCATTTCATCTTCATCAGTCTGCCCCTGCCATAACCCGGCACTCGGTGCTTTATCTAACACCGCCTGCGGCACACCAAGCAGTCGCCCTAATTCAAACACCTGTTCTTTGCGCAATTGCACCAACGGCACAACATCAACACCGCCATCGCCATATTTGGTGAAATAACCGGTATGCCATTCTGCCGCATTATCGGTGCCGACCACGATTGCCTGTTGATTTTGCGCTGCTGCATACAGGGTTATCATGCGTAACCGTGCCTGCACATTGCCGGCAATCACATTCTGCCGCTCAGCATCATCACGGAACAGTGGCTGCATACTTTGCATAAAAGTGCGGTAACTAGGACTAATCGAAGCTTCAATCACCGCACAACCCGCACTTTTTGCAACCGCATAAGCATAGGCAATATCTTGGGCAGAAGTCGTATCCGACGGTAAAATCAAGCCTTGCACCGGTGCCCCGGTTTTCATCAACAAATTCACCACCACTGCCGAATCGATGCCACCACTAATGCCGATCACATAGCCTTTCGCAGCATAAAAATGGCGCTGCTGCTCCAACCACTCGACTAAATAATCTGCATATTGTTGCAACGTCATATTATTCCTCCCGCTCGGCATGTTGTTCAGCAGCATAGCGCACTGGCTGTAAACGTGGGTTAAACTGGTAGCGGCGCCCTTGTTTGGCTTGCTCTTTGCCGTTTAAGCGAACGCAATCGCCGGTAAAACCGATATTCACTTTCAGCAAATTAGAACCGACACCGTAGGAGTCAACCGGTGTTTTCAGTTGCTCAAATAAACGGATTTTTGCCGAGTCAAAACCACCACTGACGATAATTTTTACATGCTGAAACCCTTCGGCATCCAGATGGCGACGCAACAATTTAATTAAGCGTGGATTAGTGCCGCGCAAGTCATATTGTCCGAATTCATGTTGATTTCTAAGAAAATATTGATCCACCATATTGGCGGAAGTATCGACCCGCACGCCATATAATTTGTTACCGAAATGGCGAGCCACCTTGAGTGAATCTTCAATAACATCATTATTATAGTCCACCAGCGCAACCAAATTATCTTCAGGAAACGTTGTCAAATAGGCTTCACACGCCTGAATTAAATCGCCGTTGAACAACTGAATCAGCGCATGTGGCATCGTGCCGACACCGTCACTGCCCCACCACTCATTCATTGCGTAGGTTGCCTGCGCACTCATGCCACCAATATAAGCGGCATAGCCGTCACCAGCTTGCTGTGAAAAATGGTCATCACGATCCCCCATAAAGATCACTTGCTTACCACTTGCCGCCTGCACCACGTTATAAACGTGTGTCGCCACCGATGTGCGTCGTGCTAAAATCCCGTCGATGATGCCTTCTAGATAGCCAAAATCCTCATAATAGCCTTCCACCATCAACACGGTTTCAAACGGTGAGATTTTATCGCCATCATTCAACGCCCAAATTTTAAGATTTTGCGGATTCGCGGCAAAAGTATGCAGCAGCGCAATCGCTTCATCCATACCGCACACAATCGCTTCATTTTTTTGAAAAAATTGCATACTCACAGTTTGTCGGGGAATACGATTTGCGACAATTTTGCTGGTTTTCAAGAAATAAACCGCTGAAAACCAACCGTCTTTAATCCGCGGATCAAACTTAAAAGTGCGGTTTGTCAGCCTCGCCAACTTACCTTTTTGTTTCAGCTCAAATTCTTTTTCACACATTACGCTTCTCAACTTAATCAAAATAAAAAGTATATGCTACAAAAAATAGATTTTGTTTAATTTGAACCTTTTTTATGTATTAATCAAGCTTTATTTTGATAAAAGTAGAACCAATCTCGACAACACGAAATATAGCCAGAACGATTAATCGGCTCTATTTTTCACCATTGCCGAGCAAATAGGCAAATCTTTCAGTTAGAGGGTTGGCTTCTAGGGCAATTTTAGTCGCCACGGTCAGTGGCACCGAGAGGAACATACCGACCATGCCAAGCAACCATCCCCAAAAAATAAGTGAAATAAATACAACCAATGTCGACAATCCCAAATGTTTTCCCATCACTTTCGGTTCTACAATATTGCCAAATATCGTATTGACTAAAAAATATGCCACGATAACTAAAATACCTTCAACCGAGCCATTAAGAATAAAAGCCTGTATCACCACCGGAATCGCAGCGATAATCGATCCAATATTTGGAATATAATTCAATAGAAAGGCAACACTTGCCCATAAAATGGCATATTGAATATTCAGTAATTTCAATATGATATAAATGGATACTCCGGTAAGAATACTGACTAATGTTTTGATCGATAAATAGCGGATAACACTGTCAATAACCCGATAAACGTCACTTTTCAGCTGGATTTGTTCTCCTCGTGGTTGATGACTGACCAAATAAGTCAGTTTTTGTTTTGCCAGTGGAATTTCAAGCAGCATAAACACCACGATCAGGAACAATACAAAAATATTACTCAACATGCCAGACAACTGTCCTAGCATATTACTCATAAAATTCATCAGTGTATTCGGGTCTAGACTTTCCAATATTCTCTTTCTCGGCAGTAGTGCTGAAATATTGTATTTCTCGGTTAATGTCGTCAACCAGCCCACTTTTTCAGATAACAGAAGCTTATATTGTGGCACCGACGCGGTAAATTCGGTTACCGAAGCTCCGACTAAGGTTGCAAAAACACTGAAAAGGGTAAAAATAAAACAGAGCAACAGGGTAATTGCAAGCCATTGCGGAACTTTATAATCAATCATTTTTTTTATTAAAGGAGAGCAAGCAATCGCAATAAATAAAGCCAATAGCAGTGGGGTGATGATATCCGCTGCTGCTTTTATGCCCGCTAAAATAATAATTATACAAGCCGCTATGAATATCAATTGAAGTGACGGATTATCATTTTGTATAATTTTTGGTAACACATTTTTAGACTTCATTTCATCATATCCTTTTCATCGTGACTAGGGGCTGTCTGACTGTCTATGATTGTACCTTATTTTATTGCCGGAATTGTATTTATTCATTTTTAGACATAAAAAAACCCGGACTAGCCGGGTTTTAGAAATGATAGAAGGAGTGCTATATTACATAGCGACTGTTTTTGCACCTTGAACAGCGACTTCTACACGACGATCCGGGGCTAAACAAGCGATCAACGCTTTGCGTCCGTTCACAGTGTCACAGTTGCTGCCGGTAACCGGGTTAGCTTTACCGTAACCTACTGCAGTTACGTTAGCTTGATCAACACCTTTAGAAACTAAGTAGTTAGCTACAGTTTCAGCGCGTTTTTCAGATAATTTTTGGTTGTAAGCATCAGAACCGATACGGTCTGTGTAACCCGCTACATTGTAGTTAGGGCTTGCTAAACCTGAATTAGCTACTTCAGCAGTCATGCCGTCTAATGCTTCAGAACCGCCATTTTTTAAGCTGGATTTGTTGAAGTCAAACAATACGTCTGAGCTGAATGCGAATTTTTTAGTGATGATTTCAGGAGCTGCTGCAACGCCTTGACCGAAACGGTATGAAAGACCTGCAGTGACAGAACCGATATCTGGACGATAGTCTACACGTTGACCACTGCTATCTTCCAATTTACCTACGTTATTTAACCATTGGTATTCAACACGCAATGCTAAAGAAGGCAGAATTGCATATTCCAAACCACCAGCAAAGACTGCTGAAGTTTTTAAGCTATGGTCGCGTCCCAAAACATTAGCAGCTCCATAAGTCTTATAATCAGAACGTACTAATGCAGCACCAACACGGGCATAAACATCTAAATCAGCTAAAACTGGATAGCTTGCTTTTAAGCTTAAGTGTGCACCATGGTTAGTATGCTTAGCAATAGTTTCACCGTTATTTCTTACTTTAGCACGACCAAAATCATCATAGCCTAATTCGACAGCAAAATTATCAGTAATTTGGTAACCACCAAACACACCGTAAGTTACAGAATTCCGGTGTGTTCCTAGAACGCCTGGAACTTCAAATTGCTCTAAACCATCGTGGAAAGAAGCCCAACCTGCTTTAGCACCTGCATAGAAGGTGTTAGCTTGTGGTGCTGCTTGTGCTACAGATGCTAATGCTAAGCCAGAGATAGCTAATGCAATTGCAGTTTTTTTCATTTTGATGATCCTCTATTTGTTTTCATCTACGATACAAATTTTATAATAGTTAGAACCCACCAGCTTCAATTGAAGCCATAATTCCACTATTGAAAAAAATTGTATTTAAGTTTTGATTCACACCTGAATAAGCTGAATCGTCCCATACTCTTTATATAATAATGAATCCACTAGGTGAACTGAGTATCGCTGAATTATCCTAGTAGTCTCAAAGAAAATCAATACTTCTTACAAAAAATAGTTCTTTTTTTAAGCGGTTAAGTTAAAAAAAGTACTTTTTAGCACTATTTTCACTGCTATTTAGCGATATAAAACCCGGCTACACCGGGTTTTTATTAAGCTAAAAACTGCTAGCAAACATTACATAGTGACGGTTTTCGCACCTTGAACAGATACTTCTACACGACGATCCGGGGCTAAACAAGCGATCAACGCTTTACGACCTTTCACAGTGTCACAGTTGCTGCCGGTAACCGGATTTGCTTTACCGTAACCTACTGCAGTCACGTTAGTTTGCTCAACACCTTTAGAAACCAAGTAGTTTGCTACTGTTTCAGCACGTTTTTCAGACAATTTTTGGTTGTAAGCATCAGAACCGATACGGTCTGTGTAACCCGCTACATTGTAGTTAGGGCTTGCTAAACCTGAATTGGCCACTTCTGTTGTCATGCCGTCCAATGCCTCAGAACCACCAGCTTTTAAGCTAGATTTGTTGAAGTCAAACAACACATCTGAACTGAAGGCAAATTTTTTGGTAACCACTTCAGGTGCTGCTACACCTTGGCCGAAACGGTATGAAAGACCGGCAGTAACAGAGCCGACATCCGGACGGTAATCAGTTGACAATGAGTTAGATTTTTTACCGACATTATTCAACCATTGATATTCAACACGCAACGCCAAAGATGGCATGATTGCATATTCCAAACCACCGGCAAAGACGGCTGAAGTGCTTAAGTCATGGCCACGACGTCCAGGGAAACCTTCACCGACAAAACTGTCGTCATAAGTTTTGTAGTCAGAACGCACTAATGCCGCACCAACACGCGCATATACATCTAAATCTGCCAATACCGGGTAGCTGGCTTTCAACGTCAGGTGTGTACCATGAGCAGTGTGCTTACCGATAGTTTGTCCTTTATATTTCACTTTGTTACGACCAAAATCATCATAACCCAGCTCAACGGCTAAATTATCAGTAATTTGGTAACCACCGAACACCCCGTAAGTTACGGAGTTACGTTGGTGACCTGTTTTTAAGCCATCTAGACGCTCAAACTGAGTCAACCCGTCATGATAAGATGCCCAACCGGCTTTTGCACCGGCATAGAATGTGTTTGCTTGTGGCGCAGCTTGTGCGGCTGATGCCAAAGCCAAACCTGAAATAGCCAATACAATTGCAGTTTTTTTCATTTTAAATTTCCTCTTCATTTAGTTGAGTTTTGACCGATCGATATATTAATTAAAAGTAATCGGTTAAAAGCGAACAGATCGAGTAAAATATGAACCTCAGTCAGTTCTATACCCAAATAGCGTTCTGAGTATGCTTTTATTATTATGGTCAATTGAGCTAAAATCAACCTAATTAGACTAATAATCTCAAATTTCGAGTGATTTTTAATCAAATTTACTAAAAAACAAACAATTTCATTACATCAATAACATTTTTTTTTGCCATTCAATTGATTAATTTTTTATCTTTTTGCTTTTTTTCTACCCTTTTTCAGATTTTAATTATGTTATATTAATACAAACATCAACAGCCCCTACTTAAACACGGATACCAATCATGATACCCCGCTTGAAAACCGTTCCTCGCTTAAATGACTGCACTGCAAACTATCTGACCGCTCTGCGCCAACAAAACTTCGAAGGCGATATCGAATCCAGCTATTCAGCACGTTTAAGCCTCTCTACGGACAACAGCGTCTATCAACAGCTGCCACAAGCCATTCTGTTTCCCAAAACCGTAGCCGATATCGTGCGTTTAACGAAATTAGCGCAACGGGAAGAGTTTTCAGCGCTAACATTTACTCCGCGTGGCGGTGGCACCGGCACTAACGGACAAGCACTGAATAACAATATTATTGTTGATCTTTCACGCCATATGAATCAAATTCTGGAATTTAATCCGGAACAACGCTGGGTTCGAGTGCAATCCGGCGTAGTAAAAGACCAACTAAATCAATATCTGCAACCATTCGGACTGTTTTTTGCACCGGAACTTTCCACCAGCAACCGTGCCACTATCGGCGGAATGATCAATACCGATGCCTCCGGGCAAGGTTCATTGCAATATGGCAAAACTTCAGATCACATCCTTGCTTTAAAATCGGTATTAGTTGACGGTCAAATATTAGAAACCGATAGCTTTGCCAGTACAGCGTTGGAACAAGACAACCTGCCGCTGCCAAAGCCAGCACGCCAACTACATCAACAAATTTACCAACGTTGCAAACAAAACCGCAGCACTATTCTAAATGAACTGCCACAGCTCAACCGTTTCTTAACCGGTTATGATTTAAAAAACGTCTTTAGCGACGATCTCAGCCGCTTTAATCTGAGCCGCATTTTGACTGGCTCGGAAGGTTCACTGGCATTTATTTGTGAAGCAAAACTTAACTTATTGCCCATTCCGAAATACCGCACTTTAATCAACATTAAATATAATACCTTTGATGCGGCGTTACGCAATGCGCCATTGATGCTGCAAGCCAACGCACTGTCGGTCGAAACTGTCGATTCCAGCGTACTCAATCTGGCAAAACAAGATATCATCTGGCATTCAGTCAGTGAGCTATTGAGTGAAAATGCCGACAATCCGATTTTGGGTTTAAATATCGTTGAATTCGCCGGAAACCTGGAAAAAGCGGTTGAAAAACGGGTCAGTGCCCTATGTCAGATTTTGGACGAACGAATTCGTACCCAACAAGACGGCATCATCGGCTACCAAATTTGCAGCGATCTCCCTTCTATCTTGAAAATTTATGCCATGCGAAAAAAAGCGGTCGGTTTGCTCGGCAACAGCAAAGGCACGGCTAAACCGATTCCGTTTGTTGAGGACACTTGCGTACCGCCACAACATTTGGCGGATTACATCAGCGAATTTCGTACCTTACTTGATCAACACGGTTTGCAATATGGCATGTTCGGTCATGTCGATGCCGGCGTGTTGCACGTCCGTCCGGCACTGGATTTATGCGATCCGCAACAAGTTAAACTGTTCAAAACCATTTCTGATCAGGTGGTCGAGCTTACGGCTAAATACGGCGGCTTGATTTGGGGTGAACACGGTAAAGGTATGCGTTCCGGTTACGGCGAACGTTTTTTCGGCGAAAAATTGTGGCAAGAACTGCGCTATATCAAACAGTTATTTGATCCCAACAACCGCCTGAATCCGGGGAAAATTTGTACCCCGTTAGGCTGTGAAACCGCACTTTATCCGATCACCGCCCAAATGCGTGCCGATTTCGACCGCCAGATTCCGCTGCGTCTACGTGAAGAGTACCAAGGCGCACTCAACTGCAACGGCAATGGACTGTGTTTCAATTTTGATGTGCACAGCACCATGTGTCCGTCCATGAAAGTCAGCGCCGACCGCACTTTTTCGCCGAAAGGACGTGCCGCATTGGTGCGTGAATGGCTGCGCTTGTTAAGCGAACAACAGATTACACCAGAGCAGTTGGATTTCCGCCAAGCACAGCCGGTCAAATTACGTGATTTTGTTGCCAAAATACGCCATAGCTGGCGTAAAAAACAGGGCGAATACGATTTTTCGCACGAAGTCAAAACGGCAATGGATACCTGTCTGGCATGCAAAGCCTGCGCCAGCCAATGCCCGATTAAAATTGATGTACCAAGTTTCCGCGCGCAATTCAACCATTTTTATCACACTCGCTATCTGCGTCCGTTGAAAGATTATGTAGTCGCCAATGTGGAATATGCTGCGCCGCTGATGGCGAAAGCACCTCGCTTTTTTAATTTTTTTACCACCGCCAAACTCACTGGCTATTTGGCAGAAAAAGCCATCGGCATGGTCGATTTACCCAGCCTCAGTTCGCCATCATTGCAACAGCAATTGGTCGAAATCGGCTATCAGGGCTACTCATTGGAGCAGTTGGAAAGACTGTCCGCTGCCGAAAAAGCGAAGATGTTGTTGATCGTACAAGACCCGTTCACCTCGTATTACGATGCCAAAGTGGTGGCCGATTTTATTCAGCTCAGCCAAAAATTGGGTTTCAAACCGGTGCTGTTGCCGTTCAAACCAAACGGCAAGGCACAACATATCAAAGGCTTTTTGCAGCGTTTTGCCAAAACCGCACGTACACAGGCGGAATTTTTAAGCCGTTTAAACAAACTCAAGCTGCCGCTGGTTGGGGTTGACCCGGCAATTGTGTTGTCCTATCGCGAGGAATATCCGCAAGTGCTGCAACAACAAAATGATTTCCATGTGTTGACGGCGCACGAATGGCTAGTGCAACAGCTTGATTCAAACCAGCTCGACAGTGCGATTGCAACCAAAAACAGCGAAAACCGCACTTGGTATCTGTTTCCGCATTGCACCGAAGCCAGCGCCATGCCAAACAGCCCCAAACAGTGGCAAACCATTTTTGCCCGTTTTGGGCAAACCTTGATCAGTGAAACGGTTGGTTGCTGCGGCATGGCCGGTACCTTTGGTCACGAAAGCCAGCATTTGACCATGTCACAAGGGATTTATCAGCTCTCTTGGCAACAAAAACTGACAAAATACGATGCAAAATTCTGCTTGGCAACCGGCTACTCTTGCCGCAGCCAAGTGAAGCGAATGGAGGGCTGGCAGCCGCAACATCCGTTACAAGCGCTGCTATCACTATTAAATTAATAGGCAATAAAACACTCGGAATCATACAATATGTGGAAAAAAACGTTATCATTACAACAGCTGAACCAATTTTGTCAGCAAAGTGCGGTCAGCCACTTGGGCATCCGTTTCAGCGCACAAGGGGAAAACTGGCTGGAAGCGCAACTGACAGTCGATGAACGCAGCTGCCAGCCGATGGGCTATTTACACGGCGGTGTTTCTGCGCTGTTAGCGGAAACGGTTGCTTCGCTTGCCGGATTTTGTTGTGTGGATGACAATTTTTTGGTGGTCGGCACCGAAATCAATGCCAGCCATCTGCGTCCGGTGAAAAAAGGCAACACTGTCACTGCCAGAGCCACCCCCGCCAGATTGGGGCGCAGCACGCAGGTGTGGCAAATTGATCTGCGTGACGAACAACAGCAACTATGCTGTAGCGCACGCTTGAGCTTGGCTGTAGTCAACAGACCCTAATACAAAAAGGAAAAGATCATAATGAAAAATAAAATCGGGGTGTTACTGGTCAATCTAGGCACGCCGTCAGCCCCTACCACAGCAGCAGTCAAACGTTATCTAAAACAATTTTTGTCTGATCCAAGAGTCATTGATCTACCTCGCCTACAATGGTCAGTGATTTTGAATGCCTTCATTTTACCCCGACGTGCGCCGCGAGTTGCCAAGCTGTATCAAGCGATCTGGACCGAACAAGGTTCACCGTTGCTGGCTATTGGACGTGAACAGGTGCAAAAGCTACAGCACTATTTTGCCGCACGCCAGCCGAACTTGATTATTGAACTTGCGATGACCTACGGCGAGCCGTCGATGCAAAGTGCGGTCGACCGCTTAATTGCACAACAAGTACAAAAAATTATCGTGTTACCGCTCTACCCACAATACAGCAGCACCACCACTGCCAGTGTATTTGATGCGTTTGCCGACGCATTAAAATCCCATCGGGCGATGCCTGAAATTGCCTTTATTCACCATTATCATCAACATCCGTTATATATCAAAGCCTTGGCAAACAGCATTCGCGCTAAATTGCAACCAGATGAACTGCTGATTTTCTCGTTTCATGGCATCCCGGAACGTTATCAACAAGAGGGGGATTACTATGCCGAGCATTGTCACCAAACCGCACTTTTGGTGGCGAAGACATTGGAATTAACGCCAAACCAATGGCAAGTGACTTTCCAGTCACGTTTCGGCAAAGAACCATGGCTTCAGCCCTACACCGATGAAACCTTGCAACAATTGGCGCAAAACGGACAAAAAGCGCTGGCAATAGTCTGCCCGGGCTTTGCGGTGGACTGTTTAGAAACCATAGAAGAAATTGAAGAAGAAAATCGCGAAATTTTTCTCGAGAATGGCGGCGAACGCTACCAATATATTCCGGCACTGAATGCCAGCGATGAACATATTGAGCTGTTAGCAACACTGATCGAAGCGCAGCTGCCTTCTGACCACACCGCTTAAACCGTCGAAAATACGCCCAAGGCGGCAATCAACTTGTCGCCATAAAACAGCAACGGCGTGCGCTGCCGTTGCCACGGCGGAATGCCATACTGCTGCCAGATTTTTTTGATATCGCTATTGGGACGATTTATTGCCAACCGCACTTTGCCCGAATAAGCAAACCGAATTTGAATCAGTTGGTCCACAGCTGGTTTTGCCACACAGTAGCGGCGCTGCTGCCCCGCCTGTTGCCAAAGCACACATAACTGTTCCGCTTGTCGCTGAAAAACCAGCGTTCCCAAATTATCCGGCAGCGCAATCGGCTGCTCAAAGTGCGGTGTGATCACACAATCAGTGATATCCTGATAAATAGCCGTGAGATACAGTCGCTGCTGATAGCGGCGAATCACCGTATCCGCCAACTGCAATTGCGGCTGTTTGTCGGTTTGAGCCAACACCACATTTTCAATCAACTGGGTAAGTTGCGACTGTGGCGGCATCATCAGTGCATTTTTCTCCAGCCAAAGGCGCAATAAAAACTGCTGCTTATGCCGCGAGTAATCGGCAAAACCGCGGAGATCAAAAGTGCGGTCAGCAGCCCGATAGTGTTGTTGAAACAGTGGCAACAGCAGCTCTTCTAACAACTGTTGCTGTTCAAAACAGTGTTGTGCCGAACGCTGCAAGGTGCTGTCGATGTGCGCCCAGCGTTGGCGTAATGCCGGCAGAATTTGATGACGCAAAAAATTGCGATCGTAGTGGTCGCTCTGATTGCTTTCATCTTCAATCCAGCGCAGCTGTTGCTGTTGTGCATATTGCTGCAATTGCATTCTAGACATCGGTAACAACGGGCGAAAAATCGGCATTTGCCACAATTCAGACCGCACTTGCATAGCGGCTAATCCCTTTACACCGCTGCCACGTTTTAACGCCAGCAACAAGGTTTCACTTTGATCATTCAAATGATGGGCGGTAACCAACAGTTCACCAGCTTGCAGATGCTGTTTAAAAATCTGATAACGAGCACTTCGCGCCGCTTGTTCAATATTACCGTTATCCGCCAACCGCACTTTTTCGATGAGCAGCGGAATTTGCAGTTGTGCACATTGTTGCTGACAATGTTGCCCCCAGTTATCGGCATTTGGACTTAAGCCATGATGAACATGAATCGCGCGCAGTTGGATTTGCGGTAGTTGTAGTTTCAGTCGGGCGAAAAGCGATAAAAGTGCGGTCGAATCCAACCCGCCGCTATATGCCAACACAAAAGAGGCTTGTGTCAGCCGATGCTGCTGCAAAGTACGGTGTAATTGAGAGAGAAGATCTGGCATAAGCACCGCCTTTGCATAAATCATTGCGGATTAAAAGAATAAAAACAATGGGCGGATTGCCGCCCTGAAAAATTGAGACGCTAATTTGAGAAACTAAGCAATTTTCACTGCTTTATACTGGCTTTGCGGCTGCATAATCAGGTGGCGTGCCGCGACGATTTGTAATTCGTATTTGCCACTTTGTTGGGTCACACTCATCACATCGTTTACCGCATTAGCAGTGTGTTCAAATGCCTCTAAGTCCGATTTGCCGTTTAACAAATTTGCCAAGAACACACCACTGGTCAAATCGCCAACCCCGACCGGGTCACGGCCAACAAATTCATGCAACGGACGACTGATATGCCAAATCCCGTCTTGGGTTGCCAACACCATTTCAAACTGGCTGGCATCTTTACCGACTTTGCTCAAGTGTTTGACCAACACTTTTTTCACCCCTTTTGCCAACAGAAATTTAATCGCTTCGATTGCCTGTTCAAAATTTTCAACGGTTAAACCGGTTAATTCGCGCAATTCAACCAAGTTAGGTGCCAATAAATCAGCCGCCGGCAACGCGTGTTCCACCAAAAATTCCGCCACCCCCGGCGCAACGATGCAGCCTTTATCCGGGTGACCCATCACCGGATCACAGAAATAGATCGCATTCGGGTTGAGGGCTTTAATCCGATTAACGGTATTTAAAATCTCTTGCCCCTGTTCCGCTGCACCAATATAACCCGATAGCACTGCATCACATTCATGCAATGCGTCAATCTCGGCAATCCCTTGTGTAATTTCAGCAATTTGCTCCTTGGGAATCACCATGCCTTTCCATTTTTGATATTGGGTATGGTTGGAAAATTGCACTGTGTTTAACGGCCAGACATCAATGCCCAGTAATTGCATCGGCAATACTGCCGCTTTATTACCGGCATAGCCATACACCACATGAGATTGAATAGATAAAACGTTTTTCATTGGATAACCTTTGGCAAATAAAGAGAAAAGATAAATAGGGTTTATAGATAACGAGGATAGGCTGGCTTATCATTGTAGGGGGATTAATCCCCCCTACTTTTTTATCAAAAAATGACCTGAGTTAACAATACCCGTAACCCATTAGTCGCTGATAGCGGCGATCTAATAATGATTGTTGATCTAATACTTCCAGATCACGTAAGTCGCTTAACAACCGTTGTTTTAATTTTTCTGCCATTAACGGAACATCACGGTGTGCGCCGCCTAACGGCTCAGCAATAATATTGTCGATCAGTTTCAGTTCCAGCAAGCGTTTTGCCGTAATCCCCATCGCTTCTGCGGCGAGTGGCGCTTTGTCAGCGCTCTTCCACAAAATTGAGGCACAGCCTTCCGGCGAAATGACGGAATATGTGCTGTATTGCAACATGTTGACTTTGTCACCAACGCCAATTGCCAGCGCCCCACCAGAGCCGCCTTCGCCGATCACGGTGCAGATCACCGGCACTTTCAACATCGACATTTCACGCAAATTACGAGCAATTGCTTCCGATTGCCCACGCTCTTCGGCGCCCACGCCCGGATATGCCCCCGGTGTGTCGATAAAGGTGATGATCGGCATATTGAAACGCTCGGCAAGTTGCATCAAACGCAAGGCTTTGCGGTAACCTTCCGGTGCCGGCATACCAAAATTGCGTTTAACTTTTTCTTTTACCGTGCGCCCTTTCTGGTGTCCGATAATCATCACCGGTTTGCCTTCCAAACGAGCAATACCGCCGACAATCGCCTTGTCATCGGCAAATGCACGATCACCGGCAAGCTCTTCAAAATCCGTAAAAATCTGTTGGATGTAATCCAGCGTATAAGGACGCTGTGGGTGGCGTGCCATTTTGGAAACCTGCCACGGGTCGAGGTTGGCAAAGGTTTTCTTGGTCAACTCTTGGCTTTTTTTACGCAAGCGTTTGATTTCATCATCAAGATTGATTTTGTCATCCTGTTGAGTAACAGCGCGCAGCGACTCAATCTTTGCTTCCAGCTCGGCAATCGGTAGTTCAAAATCTAAAAATTCGTGATTCATGCGTATTCCTGATTCGTCAATAAAAATATTTTAATTTTACTCGCTCGGTATTTTAAGCTATTTCTGCGCTGATGGCTAAATTTTATTTTCCTAAGCCAATTAGGGTCTATTGATCTTTGTTTATAATTTGAGCTATTCAAACTCCAATTCAACCTGGTTTTCGCCCAGCATTTCAGTGAGTTGGTCGAGCAAATCATCGTGTGGCTGCACCCGCCACTGTGTGCCTAGCCTCAGCAACGCTCTGCCTTGCGGACTTTGATAATAAATATGCAGCGGCATAACACCGCCGCTATACGGACTGATAATTTCTTTAAAACGGCGTACAAAATGCGGTGTAATTTGCTCTTGTGTCAGGCAAATCGCCAAACTTTTGGCGTAACGGCTACGGGCTTGATCCAGTGACAGCAGCTCGCGCACATTCATTTTCAGCCCTTGGGTGAAATCATCATGGCTGACCTGCCCGCTGATGATCACAATTTGATCTTTCTCCAAATATTCGCCGTAGTTTTGCAAAGCATCACTAAACAGCGTGGCATCTAAGCGCCCCGAGCGGTCATCTAGCGTGATAATGCCTAAACGGTTGCCTTTTTTGGTGACGGCGATCCGTGAATTCACAATCAAACCACACGCTGTGCTGATTTGTCCACGGCGATTTGGCTGGAATTCATTGATACGATGTGAACTGTAGTGCGACAGCTCTTTTAAATAACGGCTGATCGGATGGCTGCTTAGATACAGCCCCAAGGTTTCGCGCTCACCGTCCAAAATAGTTTTTTCCGACCATTTTGGGGTGTTGGCATAAGCTGTTTCGACTGCTTCCGGAGCAGCGGTCAGCACGCCGAACATATCCGCTTGCCCCATGGCTTCATCTTTGGCGTGTTGATCAGAGGCTTTCAGCGCATCCTGTAAATTTTTAGCCAATGCCGCACGGTGCGGCCCTAGTTTGTCAAACGCACCGGACAAAATCAAACTGTCAAAAGTGCGGCGGTTAATTTTTTTCAAATCAACTCGCGCACACAGATCAAACAGATCTTTAAAGCGACCGCCTTGTTCACGGGCTTCAATGATTGCCGTGATCGGGCCTTCTCCCACCCCTTTAATCGCACCAATACCGTAAACAATTTCGCCTTTTTCATTGACACTAAAACGGTGGTTGCCGTTATTAATATCCGGCGGTGTTACGGTCAATCCCATCCGCAAGCACTCATCATAAAGCCCGACAATTTTATCGGTGTTGTCCATCTCGGAAGTCATCACCGCCGCCATAAATTCCGCCGGATAATGTGCTTTCAGCCATAAGGTTTGATAAGATACTAAAGCATACGCCGCCGAGTGGGATTTGTTGAAACCGTAACCGGCAAATTTTTCCACCAAGTCGAAAATTTTCATCGACAGATCGCCATCAACATTATTATTGATCGATCCCTCTTTAAAAACCGAACGTTGTTTTGCCATCTCCTCCGGCTGTTTTTTACCCATCGCACGACGCAATAAATCTGCACCGCCCAAGGTATAACCAGCAAGTACCTGTGCGATTTGCATTACTTGCTCTTGATACAAAATAATGCCGTAGGTCGGTTCTAAAATCGGCTTGAGTGATTGGTGCTGATATTCGGCATCGGGATAAGAGATCTCCTCATCGCCGTGTTTACGCCGGATAAAGTTATCCACCATGCCCGATTGCAACGGACCAGGACGGAATAGCGCCACCAAGGCGATAATATCCTCAAAGCAGTCTGGTTTCAGGCGTTTGATCAAATCTTTCATACCGCGTGATTCCAACTGGAATACCGCCGTGGTTTCAGCTTTCAGCAACACTTCAAAGGCTTTCTGGTCATCCAATGGAATGCGATCGATATCGATTGGGGCTTTGCCCTCTTTTTGCAAACGGGGATTGATCATATCAACCGCCCATTTGATGATGGTCAAGGTGCGCAAGCCCAAAAAGTCAAATTTGACCAAACCGGCATATTCCACATCATTTTTATCGAAATGAGTAACCGGATGCAGCCCTTCCGGATCGCAATACAGCGGCGAGAAATCGGTGATTAAGGTCGGGGAAATCACCACACCACCGGCGTGTTTTCCGGCATTACGGGTCACGCCTTCCAGCTTACGCGCCATATCGATCAGCGCTTTCACCTCTTCATCGCTATTGTAAATCTGGTCTAACATCGGCTCTTCATCGAAGGCTTTTGCCAAGGTCATACCCGGTGTAGGCGGAATCAGCTTGGCGATTCGATCGACAAAACCGTAGGGGTGGCTCAACGCACGCCCCACATCGCGGATAACCGCTTTTGCGGCCATTGTTCCAAATGTGATAATCTGCGAAACGGCACCACGTCCATACATTTCAGCAACGTGTTCAATCACCCGATCACGCCCGTCCATGCAAAAATCCACATCAAAATCCGGCATCGAAACCCGTTCCGGATTAAGAAAACGTTCGAATAGCAAATCAAACTCGAGCGGATCTAGATCGGTAATTTTCAGCGCATAAGCCACCAATGAACCGGCGCCGGAGCCTCGTCCCGGTCCAACCGGAATATCGTTGTCTTTCGACCATTGAATAAACTCCATCACGATCAAGAAGTAGCCGGGAAAGCCCATCTGATTGATCACATCCAGCTCTATTTTTAACCGTTCGTCATATTCGGCACGCCGCTGCAACCGCACTTCAGGATCGGGGAACAGCGTTAACAGGCGCTGTTCCAGCCCCTCTTCCGCGCGTTTAACCAAATAATTTTCAGTGCTCAGTTCACCGGTTGGAAATTGTGGTAAAAAATATTCGCCCAAGTTAATCTTGACGTTGCAACGTTGAGCAATCAGCAAGGTATTTTCAATGGCAGTTGGAATATCCGCAAACAGCTCGCACATCTCCTGTTCCGAACGGAAATATTGCTGTTCGCTGTATAATTGCGGACGTTTCGGATCGTCTAAGGTGAAGCTGTCATGAATTGCCACCCGAATTTCATGCGCTTCAAAATCTTCTGCCGTCAAAAAACAGACTTCATTGGTGGCAACTACCGGCAGATCCATCTCTTGCGCTAAGGCTATCGCCGCTTGGATGTAATTTTCTTCATCCGCACGTCCGGTTCGGGTCAGGCTCAAGTAGTAGTGATCAGGAAAATGTTGCTGATAAAACGCAAGTGCGGTTTTGGCATTGTCGAGTTGCTGCTTCAGCAGGTATTTACCCACATCACCATTGCGGCCACCGGAGAGAATAATCACACCGTCACGGTGTTCAACCAACCACGCTTGATCGATAGTCGGCTTTTCCATATAGCCACGCTGGTAGGCTTGAGAAATCAGCAGGGTAATATTTTTATAGCCCAGATTATTTTTTGCCAGCAACGTTAAGGCAAAAGGTTCACTTTCGGGTTCGCGCTGCACAAGCACATCAACCCCGATAATCGGCTTGATCCCATTAGACAACGCTTCTCCATAAAAGCGCACCAAGCCACAAAAATTGCTGAAATCGGTCAATGCCATTGCCACCATTTGCTCAGCAGCACAAGCTTTGATCAGTGGTTTAACTTTCGCTAAACCGTCAATCATCGAAAAATCGCTGTGCACCTGCAAGTGGACAAAACGTGGCGGGGTCAAATTTTCATTGATATTTTGCGCTGACATAACGTTATTTAGACAAATAGGCGTTTAGATCATCGTTTTTGCGTGCCTTAGTTTCTGCGGTTGGTCGCAAGTAATCCTCTTTGTTAGGGTCTACTTTTTTGGCTTGTTGAATCATTTTTTCAATCGTCAAGCCTTGCACCAAAATCGAGAACATCACCACCGCATAGGTCATCACCAAAATCACATCACGTACATCTAACTGCGTCTCGCCAATCATCGCCGTTTGTGCCGGAATCGACAACGCCATTGCAAGCGCCAAGCCACCACGCAAACCACCCCATGTCATAATTTTCAAGGTGTAAGGATTGTAGGTTCTAAAACGGCTGAGTGCCACATAAGGAACCCACAGGCTAAGATAACGTGCCGCCAGACAAATTGGAATCGCCAACAACATAAGCAAGAAACTCTGCCAGGAGATATTAATCAGCAGCAATGCCAAACCGATCAGCAGGAATAACAACGAGTTCAGGAAATGATCAATCATCTCCCAAAAATGATCCAAATAGCGCTGGCTCTGTTCTGAAAAACCTTTGTTACGCGTCCAGTTGCCGATCATAATCCCGGCAACCACCATAGCCAATGCACCGGAAACCCCCATTGCATTGGCCAAAATAAAGCCGGCGGTCGGAATCGTCAGGGTCAATAAAATTTCCATGCTGCCGTCATCGGTGGCGGAGATCAGCCAATGGGCGACCAAACCGAGAATAAAACCGAAAATAATACCGCCGATGGCTTCGTGCATAAACAGTTCAAAAATTCCTACCACAGTGGGTTCCGCACCACCAAAAGCCACGGTAAAAACGGTCACGAAAATGACTAAACCGACCCCATCATTAAACAATGATTCGCCCTCTACTTGCATCGACAAGCGTTTCGGTGCGCGTAAATTTTTGATAATTGCCAACACTGCAATCGGGTCTGTCGGTGAAATCAAGGCGCCGAACAGCACACAATAGATAAAGCTGATCGGCAACCCGATCAACAATGCGGCAAAGTAGATGAAGCCACCGATGATAAAGGTTGATGCCAAGGTAGAGAAAAGCGCAAAAATCGTGATTTCCCACTTTTGGTCTTTCAAAATCGGCAATTTAATCCCCAATGCACCGGCGAAAAGTAGAAAACCTAAAATCCCATTTAATAAAAAACTTTTAAAATCAATTTGCTGCATAACTCCAGTGGCAATATTTTCAATACTAAACCAACCGAGCTTTCCGCTTACCAAAAGAAGCAACGACCCCACCATCGCTGCTGCGCTGATCGCAATAGTGGACTGGATCCGATCACTGATTTTACTGGTGATAAAGCCGATTAAAATAGAGAGTGCAGAGAGAAAGCAAATGTAGGTATAAATACCCATAGCAGAAAACCTCAGGCAGATAAGAATAGCAAGAACTAAATATGCAGATTAAAACAATTCGGTGATCAGTTGTAAAGTGATATATTAGGGTCTGTTGATCTTTGTTTATAATTTGAGCTATAGACACTTTTTCGCCACTATTTTCGCTAATAATAAGGCAAAAGTTGTG
>NZ_VDHB01000030.1:0-29178 GCF_006227735.1 Testudinibacter sp. 'clade 2' | reverse complement strand
ATCAACAGACCCTAATTATTGTGTTAAAAATGCCGCCAACGGTTGGCGTTGCTGACCTTGTTGATCAAAATTATCAGCAGCCAAAAATCCGCTGCTTGGGTGTGTTGCAGGTAACACTCACAAATCGCCTCGCTATGCCGTGCATAATCAAGCCGTTCGATAATACAATCTTCCCCGCTTAACTGTGTAATATCCGGCATTGCGCCGCTAGTCATATTTTCCACCGCTGCTCCGATAGGCTGCTGAAATTGGTTATAACGCATAGCTTTTCCTCTTGAAAGTCTGCATCAACGAAGCCAGATAGGTAAAGTGCGGTTTGTCGTATGCTGGTGCCAAATACGCTGATCCACAATCTCCGGCAAATCAGCAAGCGAAAGAATATAAGCAAGAGGTGGTATTGCTGATTCTATTGTTATCCACTTTGAATAAGCGGCAACCACTTTAGAGCGGCTTAAACACGCTATAAAAAAACGGTCCAAATTTGCACTTGGACCGTTTGACTGAATTACAACCAATTTTTGATTATAATCCTAATGCTTTTTTCACACCTGCGCCGTATGCAGGGTCGCATTTGGTGCAGTTGTCGATGTGGCGCTGTTTGATGAAGTCCGGCGCATCACCCATCGCACGTGCGGTGTTGTCGAATAACACTTGTTGTTGTTCAGGTGTCATCAAACGGAACAGTTCACGTGGTTGGCTGAAGTAGTCGCTGTCATCTTCACGATAATCCCAGAAATCCGCATCGCCGGTGATTTTCAATGGTGGTTCTTTGTATTGCGGTTGTTCTTGCCAGTAACCGAAGCTGTTCGGCTCATAGTGTGGTGCGCTGCCGTAGTTGGCATCAACGCGGCCTTGACCGTCGCGGTGGTTGCTGTGTACTGGGCAACGTGGCTTGTTCACCGGAATTTGGGTGAAGTTCACGCCTAAACGGTAGCGTTGTGCGTCAGCATAGTTGAACAAACGGGCTTGTAACATACGGTCTGGTGATACGCTGATGCCTGGGACTAAGTTACTTGGTGCGAATGCAGATTGCTCCACGTCTAAGAAGAAGTTTTCCGGGTTGCGGTTCAATTCGAACTCACCCACTTCGATTAACGGATAATCCGCTTTCGGCCATACTTTGGTTAAGTCAAACGGGTGGTAAGACACTTTTTCCGCATCGGCTTCCGGCATGATTTGTACGAACATCGTCCATTTCGGGAAGTCGCCGCGTTGAATCGCTTCATATAAGTCTTTTTGGTGACTTTCACGATCTTCACCAACTAATGCTTGTGCTTCTGCGTCAGTCAGATTTTTGATGCCTTGTTGGGTTCTGAAATGGAATTTTACCCAGAAACGCTCGTTATCGCTGTTGATAAAGCTGTAAGTGTGCGAACCGAAACCGTGCATATGGCGGTAGCTCGCCGGAATACCACGATCACTCATCACGATGGTAACTTGGTGGAAAGCTTCCGGTAACAAAGTCCAGAAATCCCAGTTGTTGGTAGCAGAACGCATATTGGTGCGTGGATCGCGTTTCACCGCTTTGTTTAAATCCGGGAATTTACGTGGATCGCGTAAGAAGAATACCGGGGTGTTATTACCCACCATATCCCAGTTACCTTCTTCGGTGTAGAATTTCAGGGCGAAACCGCGAATATCGCGCTCGGCATCGGCGGCTCCGCGCTCACCGGCTACGGTGGTGAAACGGGCAAACATCTCGGTTTTTTTACCGATTTCGCTGAAGATTTTAGCGCGAGTGTATTGGGTGATGTCGTGAGTAACGGTGAACGTACCGAACGCACCGGAACCTTTGGCATGCATACGGCGCTCAGGAATCACTTCACGCACGAAATTAGCTAATTTTTCATTTAACCATAAATCTTGTGCCAACAACGGGCCGCGCGGGCCGGCAGTCATGCTGTTTTGGTTGTCAACTACCGGAGCACCGCCATTAGTGGTTAAATGGCTGTGCGCATAAGGGCATTTTTGATCTTCTTGACTCATTGTGTATATCCTTTTAAGTAAACGTTGTTAGGATTAAGTAGTACAGCAACGCACTTTAGCAGTACGATTACCCAGTATAGTAGCAAGAAAGATCAAAATAATCTTATATGGATTTGATAGTGCAGGGCTATTGTTTGATTTAGATCAATTTGCAAAAACTAACAAAAATGAGAGCTATTACAGTTTAAATTTTAAACAAAATCGAAAGTGCGGTCAAATAACGCAGCCAAACCGCACTTTGCATAGCATTTCACGCCATGTTATGCGTTCAGCCATTGCTGTACTAATTCATCATTAATTTCTTTGCGTGACCACAGACTACCGAATTCCGGTTCAGGAAATTTGCTGTGGTTGTAAGCGATTAATTTAACAAAATCAAAGGCAGCATGTGGATAATCATTGATGAGCAACAGCACAAAGTTGCCATCTTCTGACCAGCAGATTTGCAGTTTGCGCGCCGTCTCTTTTTCATCGACGGCACTGGTATTATAAATGTGTAGTGCATCGACAATCGGCATAGCTGCTTGGCGTGTGTCGAGGGCATAAAAATAACCGGTTTCGCCGTCGTCTTCAAACATCACCGAAAGATAGTCGTGACGAGTCGAGGGAGAACCAAGTTGAGTTGCTTGCCCGATAATCAGTTGAGCTTCAAGGGTTAGATAGAACATAGGTATTCCTCAATATCGCAGGTTTCGATCGTAAAAAAGGTTGTCTGAATCGCTTCAAACAACCTTTTCTTCATTCAGCTAAGGCAAGAATTATGCTTGGCCTTTCACTTCTTTCAAACCGTTGAATGGGGCTTTCGCACCTAACGCTTCTTCGATACGGATCAATTGGTTGTATTTCGCCACACGATCAGAACGGCTCATGGAACCGGTTTTGATTTGACCTGCTGCCGTACCCACCGCTAAATCTGCGATAGTTGCATCTTCGGTTTCGCCTGAACGGTGAGAGATCACCGCAGTATAACCTGCATCTTTCGCCATTTTGATCGCTGCTAAAGTCTCGGTCAAAGAACCGATTTGGTTGAATTTGATCAAGATAGAGTTAGCGATACCTTTGTCGATCCCCTCTTTCAGGATTTTGGTGTTGGTTACGAACAGATCGTCACCGACCAATTGCACGCGGTCGCCCAATACTTTAGTTTGGTAAGCGAAGCCTTCCCAGTCAGATTCGTCTTGGCCGTCTTCGATAGAAACAATCGGATAGGCTTTGGTCAGCTCTTCTAAGTAGTGAGTGAACTCTTGAGAAGTGAAGGTTTTGCCTTCGCCTTTCATTTCATAGTTGCCGGTTTCTTTGTTGTAGAATTCGGAAGAGGCACAGTCCATCGCCAGAGTCACATCTTTACCTAACACATAACCGGCTTTTTCCACTGCTTCTTTGATACACGCCAATGCGTCAGCGTTAGACGCCAAGTTAGGCGCGAAACCACCTTCGTCACCCACTGCTGTGTTCAAACCTTTGCCTTTCAATACTTTAGCCAAGTTGTGGAACACTTCCGCACCGATACGCAACGCTTCACGCAAGGTTTTGGCGCCAACCGGTTGGATCATAAATTCTTGAATATCGACGTTGTTGTCAGCGTGTTCACCACCGTTGATGATGTTCATCATCGGTAACGGCATAGAGTAAACGCCTGGAGTACCGTTTAATTCAGCGATGTGAGCGTACAGTGGAAGACCTTTTGAGGCAGCCGCTGCTTTCGCATTCGCCAGAGAAACCGCCAGAATTGCATTGGCACCGAATTTTGATTTGTTTTCAGTACCATCCAAGTCGATCATAATTTGGTCGATTTCTGCTTGGTTGGTGGCATCTTTGCCGACAACTGCTGCGGCAATCGGTCTGTTCACCGCTTCAACCGCTTTCAGCACGCCTTTACCCAAGAAACGGGATTTGTCGCCGTCACGCAGTTCCAACGCTTCGCGAGAACCGGTAGAAGCACCTGATGGCGCAGCCGCCAAACCGACGAAACCGCCTTCCAAATGCACTTCAGCTTCAACAGTCGGGTTTCCGCGAGAATCGATAATTTCACGACCAATTACTTTAACAATTTTTGCCATTGTATTTTCCTCTTGTGATTAAATTGAAATCAGTACTAAAAATCTGTGCTATATACTAAAGCGATTTAATTTATTTGTCTTGTAAAAAGTGCAGGAATGTTGTTTCCTGCACTGAATTATTTTTTTATTTTAACAAATATATTACTTTTTCTGATGTTCTTTCGCAGCTTTAACAAATCCGCTAAATAACGGGTGTCCGTCACGCGGGGTGGAGGTAAATTCCGGGTGGAATTGTGCCGCCACAAACCAAGGGTGATTTGGGATTTCGATGATTTCTACCAGTTTTTTATCCGCCGACAAACCGCTGACTTTCAGACCGGCAGCCTCAATTTGCGGCAGCAGGTTGTTATTGACTTCATAACGATGGCGGTGGCGTTCTTCAATGGTTGCTGCGCCGTAGATTTCACGCGCTTGAGTGCCGTCGATCAAATGGCATTGTTGCGCACCCAACCGCATGGTGCCACCGAGATCTGACGTTTCGGTACGGGTTTCTAGTTTTCCTTCGGCGTCTTGCCATTCAGTAATTAAGCCGACCACCGGATACGGGGTGTTTTTGTCAAATTCGGTGGAGTTGGCGTTGCTTAAACGTGCTACGTTACGCGCATATTCGATTAAGGCGACCTGCATTCCCAAACAGATACCCAAATACGGAATATGGTTCTCGCGCGCATATTGGGCAGTCATGATTTTGCCTTCGACACCACGGTAGCCGAAGCCGCCCGGTACTAAAATACCGTCCAAGCCTTTCAGCAGATCCGTACCTTTGGATTCGATGTCTTGCGAGTCGATATATTTGATATGCACGCTTAAACGGTTGCTTAAACCGGCGTGTTTCAAGGCTTCGTTCACCGATTTGTATGCGTCCGGCAGTTCGATATATTTGCCGACCATGCCGATGGTGACATCGCCGTTGCTTGGGTTGCTTTCGCGATACAGCACTTGTTCCCATTCGCTTAAATCCGCTTCCGGGCAGTCAAAATGGAAGCGTTGGCAGATGTATTGATCCAAGCCTTGTGATTTCAACATTGCCGGAATCTGGTAAATCGAACTGACGTCTTTTAATGACACCACCGCTTTTTCCGGCACGTTACAGAACAGGGCGATTTTGGCGCGTTCGTTGGCCGGAATGCTGCGATCGGAACGGCAAATCAGAATA
The DNA here is from genome assembly GCF_006227735.1 of Testudinibacter sp. 'clade 2'. Taxonomy (NCBI): domain Bacteria; kingdom Pseudomonadati; phylum Pseudomonadota; class Gammaproteobacteria; order Pasteurellales; family Pasteurellaceae; genus Testudinibacter; species Testudinibacter sp. 'clade 2'. The sequence goes on along the minus strand of NZ_VDHB01000030.1, from coordinate 23,976 downwards.
TCCGGCTGAATCCCGATGGAGAGTAACTCCTTGACCGAGTGTTGGGTCGGTTTGGTTTTCAGTTCGCCGGCGGCGGCGATATACGGCACTAATGTCAGGTGCATAAATAAGGTGCGTTCACGCCCGACTTGCACCGCTAATTGACGCAAGGCTTCCAAAAACGGCAGCGATTCGATATCGCCGACGGTTCCGCCCACTTCAACAATCGCTACATCATGATCCGCTGCACCGTCAATCACACGGGCTTTGATCTCGTTGGTAATATGCGGAATCACCTGAATGGTAGCGCCCAAATAGTCGCCACGACGCTCTTTGCGTAACACTTCGGAATAAATTTTACCGGTGGTGAAGTTATTACGTTTGGTCATTTTGGTGCGGATAAAGCGCTCATAATGCCCCAAATCCAGATCGGTTTCGGCGCCGTCTTGGGTCACAAACACTTCACCGTGTTGAATCGGGCTCATTGTGCCGGGGTCAACGTTGATGTAGGGATCCAGTTTCATCATGGTCACGTTCAGACCACGCGCTTCTAAAATTGCTGCAAGTGATGCCGCTGCAATACCTTTACCGAGGGAAGATACCACACCGCCCGTCACAAAAATATAATTGGTCGCCATTTGAAATCCAGTTTGTATATGAAATGATGATGGAAAGAATAAAAAATCTTATCAGGACGGGAGAATAGTCTATATCAAAGTGCGGTCGAACTCAATTGTTGATTGTGATATTTAAATCGTGGTGAGGCTTGCGTTTTAAAGAAAAATCCGTATCATCACCGCTCTTTTATGATTTAATCGCAATATTTGGGTTCCCTCGCCCCCAAACACAAACAAAAAGGTAGCAACATGTTTTCCACTTCTGCGCTGTTTAATACGCAACAAAAACGCAATGCGTTAATTATCTTGAGTTTTTTCCATATCCTGATCATCACCGCCAGCAACTATTTGGTGCAGTACGCTTTTGAAGTGCGGTTGCCGTTCAGTGATTTTAGTTTTCATACCACTTGGGGCACGTTAACCTTCCCATTTATTTTCTTGGCGACCGATCTTACGGTGCGGGTATTTGGGGCCAAAGAAGCGCGCCAGATTATTTTTGTGGTAATGGTTCCGGCGTTGATCATCAGCTATCTGGTGTCTACTTTGTTTGTTGATCAACAATTTCAAGGACTGACCGCACTTGCCACTTTTAATCTGTTTGTGTTTCGGATTGCGATCGCCAGCTTTGCCGCTTATGTGTTCGGGCAGTTATTAGATGTGTTAGTCTTCAATCGCTTGCGTCAACTGAAAACCTGGTGGATTGCACCCAGTTGCTCGATGACTTTCGGCAGTGCTTGCGATACCTTAATGTTTTTTGTGATTGCGTTTTACCAAAGCAGCGATCCGTTTATGGCGGAAAACTGGTTTGCGCTCGGCGTGGTAGACTACCTGTTCAAAATGTTTGTCGGCTTACTATTCTTCGTCCCGGCTTACGGCGTGGTGCTGAATATTATTTTGAAAAAGCTACGCCAACTTGCTGATGTGCGTGAACCGCACTTTAATTAATATTTATCGTATAAATGCCGCTATTGAATTTTTTGATAGCGATTTTTGGTATTGATTTGTATAACGTTGTCGCTAAGATTTGTCGTCAAAAATTGAGGGGCTTCTGCCCCTCTAATCTGTTGATTTAATACCCAAGTGCGGTCTAATCGGCAATTCCCTTATGTCTTAACAACGCATCCAGCTGCGGTTCGCGGCCACGGAAGCGTTTGAACAGTTCCATTGGTTCTTCTGAGCCGCCACGGGTGAGGATGTGATCCAAAAAGGCTTGTCCGGTTTGCGGATTGAAAATGCCTTGTTCTTCAAACAGCGAGAACGCATCAGCCGACAACACTTCTGCCCACAAATAGCTGTAGTAACCCGCAGAATAACCACCACCAAAAATATGGCTGAACGAATGGGGGGAGCGAACCCAATCGATACTTTTAAACAATGAAACTTGTTGCTTAACTTGTTGTAAGGTTTCCAGCACGCGCGCGCCAAGTTTAGGGTCATATTCGTAGTGCAGTCGGAAATCGAAAATACTGAACTCCAGCTGGCGTAATACGAACATCGCCGCTTGGTAATTTTTGGCGGCAAGTAGCTGAGTTAGTTTCTCGTTTGGCAGTGGTTCATTGGTTTGGTAATGGCCGGAAATAAAATCCAACGCGTCTTTTTCCCAACACCAGTTTTCCATAAATTGGCTTGGCAGTTCGACCGCGTCCCATGGTACGCCGTTGATGCCAGATACGTCACCGACATCAATCAGGGTCAGCATATGGTGAATGCCGTGCCCGAATTCGTGGAATAGCGTGGTGACTTCGTCGTGGGTAAACAGCGCCGGTTTGTCGCCAATCGGTTTATTGAAATTACATACCAAATAGGCAACCGGTTTTTGGATTTCGCCGTTAACAAGGCGTTTGCGCCCGATGCAGGCGTCCATCCATGCACCGCCACGTTTGTGCGGACGGGCGTACAGATCCAGATAGAAGCTGCCGCGAAGTTGGTTATTGCTGTCATACAGCTCAAAAAAACGCACGTCGTCATTCCAGACATCCACATCAAACCGCTCTTTTGCTGTGATACCGAAAATGCGTTTTACCACTTCAAACAGGCCGTTCAGCACCCGATTTTCCGGGAAATACGGGCGCAGTTCTTCGTCATTGATCGCAAATAGATGCTGTTTCTGTTTTTCGCTGTAGAAGGCGATATCCCAAGGCTCTAGCTCGTTGACGCCGAACGCTTGGGCTGTGTAGGCTTTCAGTTCGGCTAGTTCTTTTTCCCCTTGCGGCTTGGCGCGAGTTGCCAGATTTTGTAGAAAATCCAATACTTGCTGTGGGCTTTCCGCCATTTTGGTGGCAAGCGAGTAGTCGGCATAAGTCGCAAAACCGAGCAATTGTGCCAATTCAAAACGCAGTTGTAGCATTTCGTCGATTAAGGCGCTGTTATCCCAAGTGCCGGCATTTGGCCCTTGATCAGAGGCGCGAGTATTGAAGGCGCGGTACATCTCTTCGCGCAAAGTGCGGTTTTCGCAGTAGGTCATCACCGGTAAATAACTCGGAAATTCCAACGTGAAAAGGTAGCCGTCTAGTTCTTTGCTTTGTGCTGCTTCTTGCGCTGCTTGCAACGCCGATTCCGGCAACCCTTGCAGCTCATTTACATCAGTAATCAGTTTGTCCCAGCCCATGGTGGCGTCTAACACATTATTACTGAATTCTGAGCTGAGTTCCGACAACCGTGCCACAATTTCGCCGTAGCGCTGTTGTTGTTCCGGCGCTAACGCAATCCCGGAAAGTTCGAAATCACGCAAGGTGTCGTTAATGGCTTTTTGTTGGGCGATGGATAAAGTGGCGAATTCTGCGCTGTTTTTCAGTTGCGAATACGCCGCAAACAGCCCTTGATGCTGTCCGAGCCAAGTGCTGTATTCTGACAGCAAAGGTAAACAGGCTTGATAGGCTTCGCGCAGTTCCGGACTGTTTCTCACCGAATTCAAATGGCTGACCGGCGACCAAGCGCGCCCCAGCCGATCGCCGGCTTCGCTTAATGGCTGCACCAAATTGTCCCAGTTAAAGTGCGGTTGCTGCAATACGGTTTCGACGGTTTGGCGGGCTTGTGCGATCAACTGTTCAATCGCCGGCACCACGTGCTGTGGCTGAATTTGAGAAAAGTGCGGTAAGCCGCTTTGATTTAATAAAGGATTAGTCATTATTGTTCTCTTTGTTGTTTGTGTAATTATTTAATTAAAGTGCGGTATGTTTTACCTGAATTCAAGCGAAGAATAAAGAAAAAGCACGCAAAGTGCGGTAAACTGTTGCCAATTTATGATCAATAAGGACGGACTATGCTGAGCTATCGCCACAGCTTTCACGCCGGCAATCATGCCGACGTATTGAAACACATTGTATTACTGCGGATTATTCGTGCACTGCAACAAAAAGAGAAAGGCTTTTTTTATCTCGATACCCACGCTGGCGTCGGGCGTTATAGCTTGAACACTTACGAAGCGGAAAAAACCGCAGAATATCAGGAAGGGGTTGCCCGTTTGTGGCAGCGTGATGATCAGCCGCCAGAGGTTGCTGACTATCTGGCACAGGTGAAAAAAGTGAATTATGGTGCTCAGTTGAAGCACTATCCCGGTTCGCCGTTAATCGCCGCTAACTTACTGCGAGCGCAAGATCGGGCGCTGTTTACCGAACTGCATCCGAGTGATTTTCCGCTGTTGCGGAATAATTTTAAACAATATGAAAATGTGACGACTAAACGTGATAACGGCTATCAGCAACTGAAAGCCGCATTGCCGCCAAAAGAGCGACGTGGCTTGGTGTTGATCGATCCACCTTATGAGTTAAAAGAGGATTACGATTTAGTGGTGCAGGCGATTGAGGAAGGTTATAAACGATTTGCTACCGGCACTTATGCGATTTGGTATCCGGTGGTGTTGCGTCAGCATGTTAAACGGATTGTGCGTGGTTTGGAACAGAGCGGCATTCGCAAAATCTTACAGATCGAATTGGCGCTGCGTCCTGATTCGGATCAACGTGGCATGACCGCCAGTGGCATGATTGTGATTAATCCACCGTGGACGTTGCAAGCTGAGATGCAAGCAGTGTTGCCTTATTTGGTTAAAACACTTGTCCCAGAAAATACCGGTTCATGGAAAGTGGAGTGGATCACCCCGGAATAAGCAGCAAGTGTGCAAATATTGAGGCAAAGTGCGGTTATGGCAAGTAGATTGCTGGCAACAATTAAAATAATCAGTTTTATTGAATGGCTTTTTGCCCCTTTTTTCGGCAGAATTGGCATAGTTTTATAAATAAATCAGTTAAGGATGAGAGTATGACAAGCAAGCATTATGATTATATCGCCATCGGCGGTGGCAGCGGTGGCATTGCCTCGATTAACCGTGCCGCCAGTTATGGCAAAAAGTGTGCGCTGATCGAAGCAAAATATTTGGGTGGAACCTGTGTTAATGTCGGTTGTGTACCGAAAAAGGTGATGTGGCACGGAGCGCAAATCGCCGAAGCGATTAATCTGTATGCGCAGGATTACGGCTTTGATGTCAAACTCAATGGCTTTGATTTTGCCAAATTGGTGGAAAGTCGCCAAGCTTATATTGGCCGCATTCACCAGTCCTACGAAAGGGTGTTGGGCAATAACAAGGTTGATGTGATTCAGGGCTTTGCCCAATTCGTCAACCACAATACGGTGGAAGTGAACGGTGAGCAGATTAGTGCTGATCATATTCTGATTGCCACCGGTGGTCGTCCGTCGATGCCGCAGATTAAAGGCGCAGAATACGGTATCAATTCCGACGGTGTATTTGCTTTAAATGCCTTGCCAAAACGGGTTGCCGTGGTTGGAGCCGGCTATATTGCGGTCGAATTGGCTGGTGTGTTGCATAATTTGGGGGTGGAAACTCACCTGTTTGTGCGCCAACATGCCCCGTTGCGTAATTTTGATCCGTTGATTGTGGAAACCTTGTTAGAAGTATTAAGCAGCGAAGGTCCAACGCTGCATACTTATGCGATTCCGCAAGAAATCGTGAAAAATGCTGATGGCAGTTTAACGGTGAAACTGGAAGATGGGCGCGAGCAAATCGTAGACACCTTGGTGTGGGCGATCGGACGCGAACTGGCAACCGATAACCTCAATTTGCAAGCAGCGGGAGTGCAAACCAATGCCAAAGGCTATATTCCGGTGGATAAGTTCCAAAATACCAATGTCAAAGGCATTTATGCGGTTGGTGACAACACCGGCGCCGTGGAGCTGACGCCGGTTGCGGTGGCGGCAGGACGTCGTTTGTCCGAACGTCTGTTTAACCACAAACCGAACGAGCATTTGGATTACAACCTGATCCCGACGGTGGTCTTCAGTCACCCCCCAATCGGCACAATCGGCTTGACCGAACCGCAGGCGATCGAACAATACGGTGAAGCCAACGTGAAAGTGTATAAATCTTCGTTTACTGCGATGTACACTGCCGTGACTCAACACCGCCAACCGTGCCGCATGAAATTGGTCTGTGCCGGGCCGGATGAAAAAATTGTCGGCTTGCACGGCATCGGCTTCGGCGTGGACGAAATGATCCAAGGCTTCGCCGTGGCGATCAAAATGGGCGCGACCAAAGCCGACTTCGATAACACCGTCGCGATTCATCCGACCGGCTCGGAAGAGTTTGTGACCATGCGTTAAGACTTAAGATATTAAGCATTAAACGCAGAACGAAAAGGGCAGATCATATTCTGCCCTTTTTAGTGATGACTTGCTATTATGACAGCTCCGCCACGGTAAAACGTTGCTGTAAATGGCGTTGCTGCTCCACATCATCGGCGATGGCGCAGGCTAGATCGGCCACGCTGATATCTGCTGGGGCGCCTTGAGCATCAAGCAGCACATCATCTTTACCAACGCGATATTTTCCTGTGCGTTCAAAGCGAACCGGATTTACCGCAAACATAGCCGCCGGTGAGAGAAACGCCCAGTTGAGATCACGACGTGCTTTTAAATCATTGAGTAATTCGCGCGCAGCATTTGCGCCCGGATAGACCTCTGCCGGAAAGTCTGGGCTGTCAACCAATTGCAGGTTCGGTGCGATATTTAAGCTGCCTGCACCACCGATCACCAACAAATACCGCACTTTTGCAGTTTTAGCGGCTTCAACAATATTGTTAGCCCCTTTTTTGAAATCGGCGGCCAGATTCGGATTGTCCCACCCTGGGTTAAACGCACTGACCACAGCATCAAATCCGATCAATTTTTCAGCAAAATCATCAGCATTGACATCGGCGGCAATGGCTTGAATATTATCTGCTTTTGCTACTTTATCGGTGTGGCGTGCGAAAGCGCTGACTTGATGTCCACGGGCGGCTAATTCTAAAACGGTTGCATTACCGACTAAACCGGTGGCTCCAATAACGGCAATTTTCATACTATTTTCCTTTTGTAAGTGAAATGATTAATCCATACCAAATTGATTCGGTATGTTGGTTTGTGTTGATGGCGGTTAGTGTAGATCGATGTTGAAGGCTTGATAATCCCGGTTTTACTGTTTATATTGTTAAGTAAAACTTAATAAAGGATGTGCGATGCAAGAGATTAAACCGCTGTTGGTACTGGCGGCAGTGTTAGAATATGGCAGCATGAACGAAGCAGCCAAAGTGTTAAATATGACGCCATCGGCAGTCAGTCAGCATATTTCCAAGTTGGAACAACGGCATAAAGTGAAATTACTCCATCGCAGCACCCGCCGTTTGACCCCGACCGATGCCGGACGTGAGTTGCAGCAATATTGTTTGCGTTTGCAATATGCGCTGGGCGATACTTTGCAAGCGTTGGATAATTTGAAAGTGGAAGCGGCTGGTGAGCTGAATATCGCTTTGCCGTCCGGCATGGCATCGGTGCCAGCTTTTCAACAGGCATTAAAAAAACTCCGTCAGGATTATCCTGAAATTCAGCCGATTTTACATTTTTCTGACAGTTTGGTAGATTTGAAACAGGGCAATATTGATATTGCGCTGCGTGGCGGAGAATATGCGCTGCAGGCACCGGATCTGATTGCGCGCCCGCTGGCGGAATGGCGCTGGCTGATTTGTGCGGCGCCGGATTATCTGTCGGCACGCGAGCCGATTCAGCGACCTGAGCAGCTATTGGCACAATATTGGCTGCACTATTTGCCGATCAAGCGGATCCCAATGCGCTTTGAGCGTGAAAGTTATGTGCTGGAGATTACAGACAGCCTGCATTGTAATCAAATATCCGCAGTTTATCAGTTGACATTAGCAGGCGTGGGATTGTCTATGCAGTTGAATGGCGAAGTGGCGACACCACTGGCACAAGGGCAGTTGCAAGTGGTGTTGCCGCAATGGCAGTTACCTGCGTTGACGATTTATGCGGTGACGTCTTATCGCGTGCAGTCGGCAAAAACCGAAGTGGCTTTAAAGATTCTGCAACACTATTTTGCGGATAGTTTGCCGCGTGGTGAAAGTGCGGTATGAAGTATTTAACTGAATTGGGTTTGCCGCTTATTAAACCGCACTTTGCCCAAAATATTGAACTTGGCAACACTGACTTGATAGCCGCAAAACCCTGGAGCGTGTATTTGCTGCATTGTAGCAATCAGGCATTTTATTGCGGCATCAGCAACCGGCCCGAGCAACGGTTTAAGGCGCATCTGGCAGGCAAGGGGGCTAAATTTACCCGAATGCACCCGCCGCTGGAAATGCGTTTGGTTTATCAAGCCTTATCTCGTGCGGAAGCCAGTCGATTAGAAGCGAAAATTAAAAAATTAAGCGCGGCACAAAAACGCAGTTTGTGGTGTAAGCTGGCTGAATATCTGTCGGGTTAGCCGGATAACAGTGGTGAAAAGGAGAAACGGAGTGTCAACCAGAATTCTATTGGTGGAAGATGAAGTTGCGATTCGGGAAATGGTGGCTTTAGTTTTGCTGCAACAAGGCTATGAAGTGATGGAAGCGGGCGATTACCGCAGTGCGATTCGCCAAGTCGGGCAGCAGATACCGCACTTGGTGGTGCTGGACTGGATGTTGCCGGGTAAGTCGGGTTTGCAGTTTTTGCAATATTTGAAGCAACATGACAGCTGTAGCAAAGTACCGGTGGTGATGTTGACCGCCAAAAGCGAAGAAGCGGATTGTATCGCTTGTCTCAATGCTGGTGCAGACGATTACGTTACCAAGCCGTTTTCGCCGAAAGAGCTGGTGGCACGCTTGAAAGCGGTGTTGCGCCGCAGTGGCTTTGAGCAGGGCGAAACGGTGTTGGAAATCGACGGATTGATGTTGGACAACAATAGCCATCGGGTCACTTGTAAAGGCAAAGAGATTGCGTTGAGTTCGACTGAATTTAAGTTGTTGCATTTCTTTATGAAACACCCGGAGAAAGTCTATACCAGAGAAAAACTGCTGGATCGGGTTTGGGGAGATGATATCTATGTGGAAGATCGTACTGTCGATGTCTATATCCGCCGTTTACGCAAAAATTTGCAGAAACACGGTTATGATCACTATATTCAAACGGTGCGTGGCGCTGGCTATCGTTTTTCACAAAAAGTAAAATAGGGACGCTCAGCATGTTTAAAATGCCCTGTTTTAATTTGATTATCGAGCTGTTGCTTGCCACCGCTATTGCTGCTTTTTTCAGCTATTTTAGCGGCACTTTTTTATTGTGGTTTGTGTTTGTATTGTTGCTGCTGCTGATTTGGCACCACTACAATGAAACCCATTTTTTGAAAATGCTCGATCGCAACCGGGTCAGCGATAAATATCAAATCGGTATCTGGGAAAGCATTTCGCAAACGCTGGCGTATCAAAAACGGCGTTCGCACAAAGAACGGTTTAAGACGTTACGCATTTTGTCGCGGTTAAATAAAAATATTCAGTTTATTCCCGATGCGGTGATTATTTGCGGGCAAGATGGGCAGATTTATTGGTGCAACAATGCCGCTCAAGAGCTGTTTTCGTTTTTTTGGAATAAGAAAAGCCAGAAAAATCTGTTTAATGTGATTTTTTATCCGGAATTTAAAACCTATTTTGACAACCAGCCGCACAATTCACCGCTGGTGCTGATGCCAAATAATGATCAATATATCGAAGTGAATTTGAACCGGTATGACGGTGAAAATTGTATGTTGATCGCCCGTGACATTACCCAAATCATCAAATTGTTGCAAAGTCGGCAAGTGTTTCTGTCGAATTTGAATCATGAACTCAGAACACCGTTGACCGTGCTGCAAGGCTATCTGGAAATGCTGGAGGATCGCAAAGCCTCGAAAACGCTGCATACCCGCGCAGTGGCGATTATGCAGGAGCAAGTGCAGCGCATGAGCAACCTGCTGCAACAATTGACATTGTTGATTAAAATCGAAACGTCGTCAGCTAATGAGAAATCAGAAGTGGTTGATATACCGGCGATTTTAACTTTACTATTAAATGATTCTGAAATATTGTCCGATGTTAACCATCAAGTTGCACTGGAATTTGAACCGCACTTGAAGCTGAAAGGCAATCCGTCCGAGCTGAACAGCATCTTTTCTAATCTGCTGTATAATGCGCTTAAGCATTCCGAGGGCGATAAGATCAAGGTGAGTTGGAAACGGGTGGAACAGGGCGCTTATTTTGCGGTGGAGGACAACGGCAAAGGCATTGCGCCGGAGCATATTCCGCACTTGACCGAGCGTTTTTATCGGGTCGAAGATTCACGCAGTCGTGACAGTGGCGGCAGCGGAATCGGCTTGGCGATTGTCAAATATGCGTTGGCGCATTTGAATACCCAGTTGCAAATCAGCAGCGAACCGGGCAAAGGTAGTATTTTTTCGTTTACTGTGCCGGAGGAGTTTGTCGTGGTAGAAGAGATAGCGGTTACAAATAACGGCTGATTTCTAGTAGGTTGCCATCCGGATCACGCAGATAAACCGATTCGATTTTGCCGAGTGCGCCGCTGCGCGGCACGATTGCGTCGATAATCTCAATATGATGTTGTTGTAAGTGAGTGATCACCTCATTCAAATCGCTGCTGGTCAACAAACACAAATCCGCCGAGCCGCAAACCGCCTGTGCGGCTTTCGGTTCGATCTCGTTGCCTTTCACATGCAAATTAATCTTCTGTTGCCCGAACAGCAACGCCTTACGCTTTTCGCCAAAGGTGATTTCCTGCATGCCTAATACTCGGGTGTAAAAATCCAACGTGCGTTGCAGATCGGCGACGGTTAATACCAAGTGATCAAGTGCGGTAATTTTAATCATGCTTGCTCCGAAAAAACAGTCTGTTAAAAGTCAAAGTGCGGTCTGCAACCGCACTTGCTCGATTAACGTCTGAACATGTTGCCGATGCCGCCCATGCCGCCGCCCATCATGCCTTTCATGCCCTTCATCATTTTTGCCATGCCGCCTTTGCGCATTTTTTTCATCATGCGTTGCATTTCGGTAAATTGTTTCAACATTTTGTTCAGGTCTTGCACCTGCGTACCGGAACCGAGCGCAATCCGGCGTTTGCGTGAGCCTTTGATGAGGTCGGGATTTTGCCGCTCTTTGAAAGTCATTGAGTTGATCATCGCCTCCATTTTGTTGAACATTTTATCGTCTACCTGTCCTTTGATGTGATCTGGCAGGTTTTTGGCGCCGGGCAGCTTTTCTAGCATCGTCATCATGCCGCCCATTTTTTTCATCTCGATCAGTTGCTCACGAAAATCTTCTAAGCTGAAATCGTCGCCTTTTTTGAATTTCTGCGCCATTTTTTCGGCTTTTTCTTTATCCACCGAGCGTTCTAGATCTTCGATCAGCGACAGCACATCGCCCATGCCGAGAATCCGTGAAGCCACCCGATCCGGATGGAATGGCTCCAACGCATCGGTTTTTTCGCCCATACCGAGGAATTTAATCGGTTTGCCGGTGATTTGGCGAATCGATAATGCCGCACCACCACGTGCGTCGCCATCGACTTTGGTTAAGATCACCCCGGTCAGCGGCAAGGCTTCGTTAAAGGCTTTGGCGGTGTTGGCAGCGTCTTGCCCGGTCATCGCATCCACAGTAAATAAGGTTTCGATCGGATTCAAAGCAGCGTGGACTTGTTTGATTTCGTCCATCATTTCGCTGTCAACGTGCAAGCGACCGGCAGTATCGACGATCAACACGTCATAGAATTTCAGTTTGGCGTGTGCCAGTGCGGTTTTGGCAATGTGTACCGCACTTTGGCTGGTGTCAGACGGAAAGAAATCCACTTTTACGGTTTCGGCTAAGGTTTCCAATTGCTTAATCGCCGCCGGGCGGTAAACATCGGCAGAAACTACCAACACCTTTTTCTTGTGGCGTTCGCGCAAAAATTTTGCCAGTTTGCCGACGCTGGTGGTTTTCCCCGCTCCTTGCAAACCTGCCATCAAAATTACCGCCGGTGGTTGGGTAGCAAGATTTAAGGTTTCGTTGGCTTCGCCCATTGCCGCTTCCAGCTCGCTTTGGACGATTTTGACGAACTCTTGCCCCGGTGTCAGACTTTTATTGACTTCAACCCCGACGGCACGTTCTTTGACTTTATTGATAAATTCGCGCACCACAGGCAAGGCAACATCGGCCTCCAGCAATGCCATGCGCACTTCGCGCAAGGTGTCTTTGATATTGTCTTCGGTTAAACGCGCACGTCCGCGGATGCTGCGTAGGGTATGGGAGAGACGATCAGATAAATTTTCAAACATAATAATTCCTGTGGTAAATACCGCACTTTAGACTGGATTGCTGCGTGAATAGCGCAAAGATAGTAGCGATTATACAAGATTTCGTTTTATTTTCACGCTTAAACCATTTTGTAGTAGAAAAATGAGGACAAAACTGATACTTTCAAGCGGAATAGTTATCAATAAAAGTGAGTTGCAGCATTATTTCCGCGCTTATTTTTTTATAAGTGCGGTCTGAGTATTACCAAAAAGAGATATCAGCCATGTATTTATCTGCCGGATTAGCGATTATCGCTTATTTAATCTGTACTTTCACCCTCTTGCCGCAGTTGTTGCAGGCGCAAAGCGGCGGCGAGAAGGCAACAATTCCTAAGCGTAGCCGTTTTATCATCAGCTCGGCGGTGGCGCTGCTGCTGCATGGGGTTTTTATTCAACAATTGTTTGTGGTCGGCGGTGACGGGCTGAATTTTACCCTGTTGAATATCCTGAATTTGATGACGCTGTTGATTGTGCTGTTGGTGACGATGGCGCTGTCGCATTTGAATACGTTATGGTTTTTGTTGCCGATGGTATACAGCTTTGCGATCATCGGTATTCTGGTCGGTGTGTTGATTCCGGGGCATGTGGTGGCCTATTTGCAGGATAACACCGCACTTTTGATCCATATTACCTTGGCGCTGCTCTCTTATGCGGTCTGTTTTATTGCGCTGTTGTATGTGTTTCAGCTGAACTGGCTCGATAAAAAATTGAAAAGCAAAAAAGTGGTGTTTTCGCCGATGATCCCGTCACTAATGAGCGTTGAGCGCCAGTTTTTCAAGATTTTGTGTATTGGGGAGCTGTTGCTGACATTGGCGTTGCTGAGTGGTGCGCTGTCGCTGCATAATTTCTTTGCACCGGAGCAGATTCAAAAGGCGATTTTTTCGTTTTTGGCGTGGATTGTGTTCGGATTGCTGTTGATCGGACATCGCAAACTGCATTGGCGTGGAAAGAGGGTGCTAATTTATACAATTTCAGGTATGATCTTACTCACTATTGCTTATTTTGGCAGTCGGACTTTTCTGACAGTGCTATAGCAAAGTCCGAAAGTGCGGTTGAACTCAAAATGGACACCGTCGGAACCGCACTTTTCGGGATGATTTGTTAACGGAAGGATGATCTCTTTGGACAGTATCCCCCTTAGTACGCTGTTTATCGCTTTAATCGTACTGCTTATTTGTTCTGCCTACTTCTCCGGTTCGGAAACCGGTCTGCTTTCACTCAACCGCTATCGTATGCGTTACCTTGCCGGGCAAGGGCACTCTGGTGCCAGAAAAGCGGAAAACCTGCTTAAACGTACCGATACCCTGCTAGGTTTAGTGTTAATTTTCAACAACATGGTGAATATTGCCGCCTCTGCTATTTCGACGATTATCGGGATGCGATTGTTCGGTGATGCCGGGGTCGCGATTGCGACCGGTGCGTTGACCTTTGTGATGTTGGTATTTTCTGAAATTCTGCCGAAAACCTTGGCGGCGATGTATCCGGAAAAAGTCGGGTTTACCACCAGTCACTTGCTGACGCTATTATTGAAAATCTCGCTGCCACTGGTCTATTTCATTAACTTTTTTACCAAACTGTTGATTAAGCTGTTGGGGATCAAAACCGACCATAAGGCACACCACAGCATTAGCCAGGAAGAGCTGCGCAGCATTGTGCATGAATCGGGTAAATTTATTCCATCGGCGCACCAAGACATGCTGCTTTCAATTCTGGATTTGGAACAAGTGACGGTTGATGACATCATGGTGCCGCGTAATGATATCGGCGGTATTGACCTTGACGACGATTGGAAAGCGATTATGCGCCAGCTCAACCATGCAGCGCACAGTCGAGTGGTGTTGTATAAAGGCAACATGGACGAAAATGTGCTGGGTATGCTGCGCGTGAGGGAAGCCTACCGTTTGATGTTGGATAAAAATGAATTCAACAAAGAGACTTTGGTGCGGGCGGCAGATGAAATCTATTTTATTCCTGAAGGCACGCCGCTGAATACTCAGTTGTTGAATTTTAAAACCAACAAAGAGCGGATCGGGTTGGTGGTAGATGAATACGGCGATCTGAAAGGTTTGATTACGTTAGAAGATATTTTGGAAGAGATCGTCGGTGAATTTACCACTTCGATGACGCCATCGATTGAAGAGGAGGTCAGTGAGCAGTCTGACGGTTCAGTATTGATTGATGGGCAGGCGAATATTCGTGATCTGAATAAGCTGTTTGGCTGGGAGCTCAGCACCGAGGGGCCGCGCACTTTTAATGGTATGATTCTAGAGCATTTGGAAGAGATTCCGGTAGCAGGGACGGTGTGTGAAATAGAGGGTTTGTTGATTACGATTATTGAAGTTTCCGATAATATGGTGAAACAAGCCAAAGTGGTACGTAAAGGTACTAGCGCAGAAAAGATCAAAACCTAAGCGATTGTTTTTACATCTGTAATATTATTTTTGACCGCACTTTACCTTCAAATGGTAAAGTGCGGTTTTGTTTTTTTAAAGTTAAGATATAAGTCAATTTTGAGAACAAATATCATTTACTTTCTCATAACCTAGGTGTTATAATTTTCCGGCATTTTTGCAGTAAGTTTGTAGATTTAGGATTCTTTTAGCAACATTGCTAGCAGGATAGCGATTTTCTACACTGGATTAAAATGAATAACTCTAAGGAAATATCAACATGTCTAACAAGTTTAAGCTAACCTATGTCAGTCTGGCGGTATTAGGCGCACTGACAGCAACATCCACTTTGGCAAATACCAACACATCGAACCAAGTACTAGATGAGATTGTGGTCACAGATCGTCAAGGAACCAAAATTGAAACTAACGTAGTGACGGAACAAGAGAAAGATGAGCACACTGAAACCGATTTACGAGGACTATTGACTGAAGAGCCGTCGATTGCGTTTGGTGGCGGCAACGGCACATCACAATTTCTGACGATTCGTGGCATGGGGCAAAACTCGGTCGATATCAAAATTGACAATGCCTACTCCGACAGTCAAGTGCTATACCATCAAGGTCGTTTTATCGTCGATCCGTCGTTATTGAAAAGCGTGTCGGTACAAAAAGGGGCGGGTTCAGCCAGTGCTGGGATCGGCGCAACCAACGGCGCAATTATCACCAAAACAGTTGATGCATTGGATCTGTTAAAAAACAGCGATCGTGATTACGGTTTCAAACTGAACGGCGGTTATTCTAGCAATGAGGGGCACTCTTATGGCGGGGCGCTATTCGGTAAATCCGGCAATTTTGATGCATTGTTCTCATTTAACCGCACTGATGAGGAAAATTACAAAGCGGGTCGAGGCTATAAGAATATTGATGGTGGAGAAACCGTGCCTTACAGCGGCTTGGATAAACGTAACTATATGATTAAACTGGGTGCTACTTTGGGTGATCATCGCTTGGTGTTAAGCCATATGCAGGATCAACATCGTGGTGTGCGTACCGTGCGAGAAGAGTTTACTGTTACGGGTGGTCGGTTGAATTTAGTAGGTCAAGCGCCGGCTTATCGTGAAACTACGCTGAAAAATACTAACCTTGAGTGGACTGCGAAAAATCTGGGCTTTATCAGCCAATTAACGTCTAATGTTTACGTCATGCAAAACCATCGTTATTCAGCTGATGATGCCGGTTGTGGCTATTGTGGCAATATTGCAGGGCCGACCAAAACTAAAATTGAAACCCGTGGTGCCAACGTGAATTTTGACTCACCGATTGGTGAAAATGTGCTGTTGAAATACGGTGTTAACTATCGTGATCAGAAAATTACCCCGCACGCTTTCTTGAACCGATTCTATACATTAGGTGAACCGAAAAAAACTGATGTCGGCACCTATTTAGAAGCAATCAGCACCTTAGGCGATTTCACCTTGACCACCGGTCTGCGTTACGACTATTTCAAAGTGAAAACCACCGATGGTAAATCAGCCTCTGATGGACGTCTCAATCCAAGCCTTGGTTTGATCTGGCAGCCGCTGGACAGCTTGAGCTTCAGTGTTGATCATAACTATGCTTCCCGTAGCCCGCGTTTATACGATGCGTTGCTAACGCACGGTAAACGTGGTGTGATCAGCATTGCTGACGGTACGGTGGCTGAACGTGCCCGCAATACTGAAATCGGCTTTAACTATGATAACGGCAATTTCTCATTGGCAGGTAGCTATTTCTGGCAGAAAATCAGCAATGCGATTGCCAATCCACAAAACAGACACGGTTCGGGTGAAAATTCGATCAGAGAGACGGTAAATGCTGGTTATATTAAAAATCACGGCTATGAACTGAGTGCAGCGTATCGGTTGGAAGGCTTTACCGCACGTGTTGGTGTGGCAGAAAGCAAACCAAGAATCTATGATACGCACAAAGACAACTTGCTCAGTTCCAATCCGGAATTTGCAGTGCAAGTGGGGCGCACTTGGACAGCTTCTTTAGCCTACCGCTTTATGCAGCCGGATCTTGAGCTGGGCTGGCGCAACCGCACGGTTGAAGATGCCGAAGGTTCAGTCTTGGTGCGTGAAAGCAGCACGCCGGTAAAACGTGAAGGTTATACCGTGCATGATTTCTATATCAACTGGAAACCGTTCAGCAATGATAAGATGAATGTCAACTTTGCGGTGAACAATGCGTTCAATAAGTTTTACTATCCGCATACCCAACGTGGCGAAACATTAGCCGGCGCAGGACGTGATATTCGTGTTGGTATTAACTACCAGTTCTAATTAAATCTTGCATCTCAGCCTAAAAAAACCGCACGTTAAAGTGCGGTTTTGTTTTAAGCAGCAGGCAAACTTACAGTTTGGTGCTCAGCATTGCTTCTAATTTCTCTTGGTCGGCGGCGAATTTGCGGATACCGTCGGTCAGTTTTTCCACTGCCATCGGATCGCTGTTGTGCTGCCAATAGAATTGTGCTTCGCTCAGCGGCGCTGGGCGCTCTTTTACGTTGCCTTTGAAGTCTAACTTACGCTCTAGTGGTTGATTGCTCTCTTGCAACTCTTTCAACAAACCAGGGGCGATGGTCAGGCGATCACAGCCCGCCAACTCGGTGATTTCGCCGATATTACGGAAGCTGGCACCCATTACCACGGTTTTGTAGTCGTAGGTTTTGTAGTAGTTATAAATTTCGGTCACTGACACCACACCCGGATCTTCGTGCGGCGCATACTCTTTTTTATCGCTATTGGCTTTGTACCAATCCAGAATACGACCGACAAACGGAGAGATCAGGTAAACGCCGGCTTCGGCACAGGCACGGGCTTGAGCTTGTGAAAACAGCAGGGTCAGGTTGCAGTTGATACCCTCTTTTTCCAGCACTTCTGCGGCACGGATACCTTGCCAAGTGGAGGCGATTTTGATCAGAATGCGTTCATTGCTGATGCCGGCTTGGTTATACAATTTGATCAATTTACGCGCTTTTTCAATCGTGGCCGCGGTGTCGTAAGACATGCGCGCATCGACTTCGGTCGAGATGCGTCCCGGTACGATTTTCAGAATTTCTAACCCAATATTCACCGCCAATTTATCTTCGGCATCAATCAATTGCTGTTTTTTATCGTCGCTTTGCTGTTTAGCATAAGCGATAGCATCATCAATCAACGGCGCATATTGCGGCAGGGACGAGGCGCTTAAAATCAGGGACGGATTGGTTGTTGCATCTTGCGGCTGATAGGTTTTAATGGCTTCGATATCACCGGTATCAGCAACCACCACAGTGATTTTACGTAACTCTTGTAATTGCGACATAGTTTTTCCTCATTAAGTGAACTGAATAAAAAATCACTTCATTCTACCCTTATTAAGGTCAAATGTGCCAATCATTTCTGAGGCGAATATTGAGACCAATGAAAATTTTTGTCGGATAGTCCGGCAGAGGAAAATATTCGCATGATCAATGGAGGGATTTCGAGTACAATCAACCCAGTTTCGCTGTTTTATCACCATTTTTATTAGCTTGGGTTACAGAATGAAAAAAAATACTTATAGCCTACTGGCGACCCTGATTCTGAGTGCATTGTACGGCACTGTGCACAGCAGTGCGGCGCAAGCAGATTTGCGTCAGCAGTGTCTGTTGGGCGTACCGCACTTTAGCGGCACACCGGTTAGCGGCAACCCGAATGATTTGCCGGTGTACATCGAAGCCAATCGCGGTGAAATGTTGCATGCCACGGAAGCAACTTATCAGGGCGATGTGGATATTCAACAGGGAAACCGTCGTTTGCAGTCGCAATATGCGAAAATTACCACGCAAGATAATGCCGGGCAGCTGACCCGTTTTGCCTATATTGACGGCGATTTGCAATACCGTGACGAGCAGATCGATTTGAAAGGCCGCAATGCCAAAATTAATCTGAACAGCAAAGACAGTGATTTGCAAAATGCCGATTACCAATTTGTCGGTCGCCAAGGACGTGGTACCGCACAACAGGCCGAGATGCGTGAGCGCTACCGCACTTTACACAATGCGACTTTTACTTCTTGCTTACCGAATGATAATGCCTGGTCGATCGAAGCCGATGAAATTCGTCAAGATTTGCAAGAAGAAGTTGCCGAAATGTGGGGAGCACGTTTTAAAGTGCTGGGTGTGCCGATTTTGTATTCCCCCTATTGGCAGTTGCCGTTGGGCGACCGTCGCCGCAGTGGATTGTTAATGCCACAATTTAGTATGTCGAGTCGTGACGGCTTCAGTTATGCACAACCGATTTATTGGAATATTGCACCGAATTATGATGCGACCTTTACCCCGAAAATGATGACGGATCGTGGTTTACAGTTGCTGACCGAATTTCGTTATTTGACTCAGTTTGGTTTGGGCACAGTGGCAACGGAATATTTGCATCGCGATCGTTTAAAAACCTATCTGGGCAACAATAAATCACGCCATCTGTTTTTCTGGCAACATGCCGCGACATTTGGTGATTGGCGTTTGAATGTGGATTATACCAAAGTGAGCGATAAGCGTTATTTTAATGACTTTAGCTCGGAATATGGTAACAGCACTGATGGATATGCCACTCAGAAATTCAGCTTGGGCTATTATCAGCCGAACTATAATTTGGTGATTTCCGGTAGACAATTCCAGATTTTTGATGAGGCTGAAATCGGACCGTATCGTGCGTTGCCACAGATTGATTTTAACTACTATAAAAATGGTTTAGCCAATGGTTGGTTGGATTTTGCGCTGTTTTCTCAAGCAGTGCATTTTGATAACGACAGTTCGTCTATGCCGAAAGCGTGGCGTTTTCATGTGCAGCCGGAGCTGAATTTACCTCTGAGCAATGATTACGGCAGCTTGAATTTACAAACCAAATTATATGCAACGCATTATCGCCAAACTTCAGGCAAAGGCGAAAATGCAGAAGCGGTGCAGAGCAGTGTCAATCGGGTGCTGCCACAGTTTAAAGCCGATTTACAGACTATTTTATTAAATTCCAAATCGGTGTTTGAAGGATACACTCAAACCCTCGAACCGCATGTACAGTATCTGTATCGACCGTATAAAGACCAAAGTAATATCGGCGCACAAAACGTGGATTCGAACTATCTTGGTTTGGGCTATGACAGCGCCCTGTTGCAACAAGATTATTTCTCGCTGTTTCGTGATCGTCGCTACAGCGGCTTAGATCGTATCGCATCAGCCAATCAAGTAACCGTCGGTGGTACGACCCGCTTTTTTGATCAAAATTCTGAAGAGCGGTTTAACTTTTCTTTGGGACAAATTTATTATTTGACCGCTTCGCGTATCGATAAATCAGAAGACAACAGCACCAGTCGTAACTCTTCTTCTTGGTCGATGCAATCCAATTGGAAAATCAATTCCGACTGGAACTGGCGTGGCAGTTATCAATATGATACGGTCTTGAACAAAACCGCACTTGCCAATACGGTGTTGGAATTTAACCCGAGTGGTAATAATTTGGTGCAATTGAACTATCGTTATGCCAGCCAGGATTATATCAATCAAAATTTACAAAGTGGCGCTAACAGTTATAATCAAGATATCAAACAGATTGGTGCGACGGTGGCTTGGGATATAGATGACAACTGGGCGATTATTGGTCGCTATTATCATGATGTCGCCTTAAATAAACCAGTGGAACAATATGGCGGCATTCAATATAACAGTTGTTGCTGGAGTGTTGGCATCGGCGCACGTCGTTACCTGACTTCCAGTAATCGCAGTGCTACCGCGGATCAGGTGTTTTACGATAATTCGGTCGGTATCAATTTTGAAATCAGGGGATTAGGCAGCAACTACTCCAGCGGTTTGCGCAGTATGCTGCAAAAAGGCATGCTGCCCTATGTTAAGCCGTTCAGCTTGGAATAACACACTATTAAAATAATTAAGGAAAACCATGAAAAAATCTATTTTGCTCGCCACAACGTTGTTCAGTAGTCTGGCATTCGGCTCCGATGCAGAGATCAATCAGCACCTTTCGGCACTGGGCATGACCAATATCGAGGTGCAACCTGCACCGATAAAAGGTATTAAATCGGTCGTTTCAGATCAAGGAATCTTCTATGTTTCTGAAGACGGCAACTATATTTTACGTGGCGATTTATTTGAATTTAAAAATGGTGAGCTGGTCAATTTGAGTGAAAAAATATTGTTCGGCAAGTTAAATGCGTTGAGCGATCAAATGATTGTTTATCCGGCAAAAAATGAAAAATATGTGGTGACGGTGTTTATGGATATCACCTGCCATTATTGCCATTTACTCTACAGCAAAAAAGACGAGTACAATAATTTGGGCATCACCTTACGTTTCTTGGCGTTTCCACGTGCCGGATTAGACAACCAAACCGCACGTCAAATGGAAGCAATCTGGCAGGCGAAGGATCGTAATCAAGCATTAGACGCCGCAGAGAACGGTGATTTGCCAAAAAATCTGATGACACCGGATATCGTGGCGCAACACTACGCCTTGGGACGTCAATATGGCGTACGTGGCACACCGAGCATCGTCACCGACAGTGGCGAAATGATCGGTGGATATCTGCCGCCGAAAGAGTTATTAGCTGCCTTGCAGGAAGCGCAATAAGTTTTTGTTGAATGTATTATTGAGCATAGTTCAACAGCTAAGCCCTGATTTATCAGGGTTTAGTTTATTTTATCTTTTTAGTTTTAAACAACAGGTTCAATTTTCAGCGTGAATAAAATTATCTGCCGTCGCCAAGCGGAAACCATTTTTCCTTTGGGGGACAGCCCGCTACTTAACCGTATTTTTTCAGTACGGGGCATTGCCAATCAACAGCAGTTAGACCGCACTTTGAAGTCACTGTTGCCGCCACAGCAACTCAGCGGCATGTCGGCGGCAGTCGAATTGTTGTTGGCTGCTCGGCGTGAACAGCAAAAAATTGTGATTGTCGGTGATTTTGATGCAGATGGCGCCACCAGCACCGCACTTGCAGTATTGGCATTACGTAAACTCGGCTTTCAACAGGTCGATTACTTGGTGCCGAACCGTTTTGAACAAGGCTACGGTTTAAGTGTCGATGTGGCGAAAATGGCGTTGGAAAAGCAAGTTGCATTGTTGATCACGGTGGATAACGGTGTTTCCTCATATGAAGGCGTAGAGTTCATTAAAAAGTGCGGTGTGAAGGTGATCATCACCGATCATCATTTGCCACCGGAGCAATTGCCGAGTGCCGATGTGATTATCAATCCCAATTTAGCCGACTGTAACTTTCCGTCAAAATCGCTTGCCGGAGTAGGGGTTACTTTTTATTTGATGCTGGCAGTGCGTGCGGCACTGCGTGATCGAGGTGAAATTGTGGCTTCAGAGCTGCCAAATTTTGCTGAACTTTTGGATCTGGTCGCATTGGGTACAATTGCGGATGTAGTGCCGTTAGATCAAAATAACCGTATTTTGGCACATCAAGGGCTGGAGCGAATTCGTGCTCAACGCTGTCGCTACGGCATTCAGGCGTTGGCAGAAATTGCCAATCGCGATCTCAGTCGTTTCGCCGCTTCGGATCTGGGCTTTGCTATCGGACCAAGATTAAATGCCGCTGGGCGTTTAGATAATATGAGCGTCGGGGTCGAGCTGCTGTTGGCGGATGATATGCAGCTTGCCCGCCAATTGGCACATGATTTGGATGCGCTGAACCAAACTCGCAAAGAAATTGAGCAAGGCATGAAGCTGGAAGCTTTGCAAATTTGTAGCCAATTACACGAGCTGGAACAGAGCTTGCCTTATGCGATAGCATTATATCGTGCAGACTGGCATCAGGGCGTGTTGGGTATTTTGGCTTCTCGGATTAAGGATCGATTTCACCGTCCGGTGGTGGCGTTCACTCAAGATCAGCCGGGGGTGCTAAAAGGCTCGGCGCGTTCGATTGAAGGACTGCATATCAGAGATGTGTTGGAACGCATTGACCAGCGTTGTCCGGGCATGATTTTGAAATTTGGCGGACATGCGATGGCGGCAGGCTTGAGTGTTGACGAGAGCCGTTTTGTAGAGTTTCAGCAACAGTTTCTTGAGATTGTATGCGACTGTGTGGCGCAAGAGCAGTTGACCGGCACGATCTGGAGCGATGGTGAATTGTCGCCAAGCGAGATGAATTTACAAACTGCGGAGCTTATTGCAGCTTGTGGCCCCTGGGGGCAAGCTTTTCCAGAGCCACTGTTTGACGGTGAGTTTAGGGTGTTACAACAGCGTTTGGTGGGCGGGCGGCATTTAAAAATGCTATTGCAACCACAGGGTAGCTCCCAGTTGTTTGATGCGATTGCGTTTAATATTGATCCGCAGCGCTATCCTGATTTATCGATAAAAACCATGAAAGTTGTCTATAAATTGGATATTAATGAGTTTCGTGGTAACCGACAGTTGCAGTTAATGGTAGAATATATGCAGCCTAGCTAAAAATAGCCTAGGATACGAATTAAGTGGGATAAGCTCCAAAGAGATAGTGGTCATGAAAAACAGAATAAGTCGGCTAAGCTGGCTAAGCCGGCTATGGCGGCTTGGGATAGTGTTGGTATTATGTTTCCCGTCAGCTTGGGCACAGACGCTAGCTGGCACAGCGCCAGTTAAAAATCTTACATCGGCTGTCGGCGCAGCAGAAAGTGCGGTTGCCGAGCCAACAGAACCTGGCATTTCTTCTGATACTCATGCCAGCGTTGACGAATCTGTTTTTCAAGACGGCAAAGACTATTTTTCTTATACGATTCCGATCAAATCCACTCCGATTGATGGGCGAATCGAAGTTAGGCTATTTTTTAGTTATGAATGTGCTTATTGTCTGACGGCGTTTGATAATTTAAGTTTGTATCAACGGTTGCATGATGAGCAAATTCGCTTGATTTTACAACCTATCGCCACCGAAGATGCGTTGTTCGGACCGAATGTCTATTACAGTTTGAATAATCTGGATCGTCAGGATCTGGCGGAGCTGCTGTTGTTTGATACCGCGGCTGAGCATCAAGGGAAATCTTCGTTGGTTGAGGGCGAAAATCTTTATCACTGGCTGATAAAGCACAATGTAGCGCTGGATCAGTTTTTAATGCAGATCAAATCACAGGCGGTCGCTGAAAAAGCCAAAGAGGCGGTGGAAGCAACCGAGAAATATGGGGTATTTACCAGCCCGTTTGTGGTGGTTGGCGGGCAATATGTATTAACCAGCAGCACCTTGTACAATGACGATTATACTTTTGCCGTGATGGATTTTTTGATTTCACGGATCTTACAACAACAGTCACCAGCCTTTGCCAATGCATCGAATAACTCGAATAAAATACAGTAGGGTCTGTTGATCTT